>DAOVQV010000245.1 GCA_030628445.1 Phycisphaerae bacterium
CATCTTTGTCACCAGCGTCCAAGTGGACCCGGTTATGGTTGTCGCCGAAGTGCGATTTCGAGACACATCCGCAGCGGAGGCCCTGTCACTTAGGCAACAGGGAGATCTGTCTTTCACGACAGGGCCAACACAAAGCGGTCAGGCGCCTCGAGAGATAACTCTCGCCGGTGCGGTTCTCGTTGCCGTTGACCTGATGTACGAACAAGGCGCGGTGGCAACGGCAACAGCCAAGTTTGTCGCCGAGGCAGACAGCGGTAGTGCAGATCCATTCTCCTCGGAGGAAGTGGAATGAGTTCACTTGACGGGCAAAACCTCTTTGGGTCCGGCCCACATTCCTTTCAAGAAGGAGCATGGGACAGGGCTCTTCTGCGCCGAGGATTCGCCGGCGTACACGGCGAGCTAGTCCTTGATCTGGGCCTGCGCTCGCGCGCGATCGAACAGAATGGGAGACTTCAAGCTGTCTGTGCCGACGACCTTCGTACGTTGATAACCCAAATCGAAGGATTCATCGACGGACAAGAGCACCAGTTGGTTGGAAACTTCGGTCAGACGTACTTGCGCGTGGTCCTTGAGCAATTCAAGCCGACGACCCCCATCAGGCTGGGCCGCGGCTATTGGTGCGAATACACGATCCACTACCGACAACTGCCATGACAAACAACTTTACAGTAGAAAACATAACCCATCTTCGAGCTGCTCCACTGGAAGGCTCCGGCGGCTGGCGAATCTCTTTCGCCTCGGCCAACACCGGCATGTATCACCAGATGTATGCAAACGGTGAGTTAGTCGCTCACTCAGACACCATCGAACAGAGAGATTTTCTGCTGGATTCCGAAGTCTGTCCCTGCCAGATCGTCATTACCGCAGTGGATGAGGCCCTCCGCAGCATCGATATCTCCGAGTACCTGCCCGGGGCGATTAAGAAACCGGATTGGGTTTACGAAGCACTGTTCGTTCGCTCCATCAAGCATCCCGCAGGCTCCAAAGTCGCACTGATAGGCGACCACGCAACTGGACAGTTCGATTCCGCTTCTCTGTGCCAGCGGGAGATCTGGCCGCAATGGGCAGTGCGATGGGGATGGGGGGAAGATCCCTTCGGCCGAGGGGGATTGGGCTTCGACGGAACCGGCGCACCCGGGTTGGGCAAAGGAGCGTTCGGAGCTGGACTGTTCGGCATGAACACAGATGTTATGATCATCGCCGTGCCGCTTAAGGAGCAAGGTACACACCAGCTTAAGCTCCGGACGATTTCGCAAGATAACCAGCAGGAGCAGATCGGCCTCGACAGCGTCACCGTCTGGCCCCCGCCACAGCCGCCTTCGTCACTGGAAATAACCGCATACGACAGCGAAACAGGCACTTTGACCCTTCAGATCACGTGAGGTCCGCAAATGACTGAGACTTATCCATCCGATGCCGATTTGAACGCACTATCCGGCACTACAGACGGCGAGCAGGACGTACTGTTTGTCCCTATCGGCCAGTCCCCCTACTACACCAGCTTCTATAAGATGCTCTACCGGCTTCTGGATGTAGCGCGGCGAGCCGGCGACCTGCGGGTCTACAAGGACGGCGATCTGACGTTCGGCGTGAAGCCCGGAAAGTACGTCAACGCCGATTCGACCATCAACTACGCCGGTGCGACCGAACAGTCGCTGACCAACAACCAGACCAACTACATCTACCTTACCGCCGCCGGGACACTGACCAAGAACACCACGGGATTCCCGGTGCCCTCGGTTACGCCCCACATCCCGTTGGCGACGATCGTGACGGCCAGCGGCTCATACGACCACGCTGATATAACGGACTATCGCGGCCGGGGACTCTGGAGTGTCTGCGGTGCTGCGGCCAGGGATGTCAACGCGCTGGACTGGCAGGAGTCGATCAAGGACCGCGACCTGACCGCCCCGCCGGGCTCGCCGTCCCTCGGGGAGCGCTACATAGTGGCGGCCGGCGGATCCGGTGCGTGGAGCGGCCTGGACGGCCACATCGTCGAATACAACGGGACCTCCTGGACGGACATAACGCCGACGGAGGGGGCCGTGACGCTCGTGGAGGATGAGGACATACTCGCCGGCTACAACGGCTCGGCCTGGGTGGACCTCGGGTCGCTTGCCAACATCCGCGACCTGACCGACGGCGGGAACGCCGACACGCTGCACACACACGCCACGGCCGGGATCGAGGACAACGCCGTCACCGCCGCGAAGATCGCCGCCGCCGTTGCGGGCGACGGACTGTCCGGCGGAGCCGGATCCGCCCTGTCCGTCAACGTCGACGACTCGACAATCGAGATCGCGACCGACACCCTTCAGCTAAAGGACGACGGGGTCACCGCCGCGAAGATCGCCGATGGGGAGGTCCTAGCCGCCGCCCTCGGCTACGCCGACGACGCGATCGTCGTCGTCCAACACGGAACCAACGCCGCGGACAGCGGGACGAACCTGATCGCCGCCTACACCGCCGCCGAATCTCTGACCCCCGGCGGGGCCGCCCTGGCCGCCGACAACCGCGCCGCTGTGATCGTCCCGCCCGGTAAATACGACCTGGGATCTTCCGGCCTGGTCCTGGACACCGACTATATCGACGTGATCGGGTCCGGCGTCTGCCGCTACATGCGAAAGACCGCGATCATCTGGAACGACGATCCCGAAACGTCCAAGGTCACCTCCGTCACACTCACCAACGGCGAGATCCTATTCCCCGACGTTGTCATAACCTCGACCAACACGCCGGTCGTCTCGATAACCGCCGACGACTTCCGCCTCCAGGGCGTCAAGATCGACGCCGGGACCGGATGCACCGAGGGGATCAACATCGACACCGCCGGGAAGGCCGCCCAGGGCCGGCTTATCGATATCGGCGTGGCGATGAACGCCACGACCGACCAGGCAATCGGGGCCTCAGGGACCAACAAGGACATCGCCGCCCACTGCGAACAATGCCACAGCTTCGCCAAGGTCCTCGATATCGCCGACACATCCGAGATAAGCGGCGTCCTTATCGACTGCACCGGCGGGACCGGGAGCTTCTCGGCGACGACGCTCTCCGGCCGCTTCGTCCGCTGCCTGGGCGACGCCTCCTGTTTCGCCTCGACAACCGCCAGCGGAATCTTCGTCGAGTGCATCGGCGAAGGGAGCTTGCTGCCCGGCGACTGCACCGGGACGTTTATCCGCTGCTGCGGAGGAAACCAGACTTTCGGATACACC
>DAOVQV010000006.1 GCA_030628445.1 Phycisphaerae bacterium
CTCGAACTGTCCGGTGAGCAGGTGCCCGACGACATAGTCGCCGAGGGAATCGCCAAGGGCTTCGAGGCTGTTCAGGAGGCCATCTCGATGATCCAGGAGCTTATCGAGAAGGTCGGGCCCGTGAAGAAGACCTACGAACCGGCCCCGACACCCCAGGAGCTGATCGGGGTGGTGATGGACAAATACGGCGAGAAGATCCGCCAGGCGAAGCAGATCCCCGCCAAGGTCGAGCGAACCGAGGCAATGACCGCCCTCCGCGAGCAGCTTCTGGCACAGATGTGCCCCGAGGACGTAGAAGAGCCCGAGTATCCGCCCGCGCAGGTCAAAGAGGCGTTCCACAAGACCGAGGGGAAGATCCAGCGAGAGATGATCCTTCAAGGGAAGCGTCTCGACGGTCGGGCGCCCGACGAGATACGCCCGCTGAAGATCCAGGTCGGCGTCCTGCCCCGGACGCACGGGTCGGCGATATTCACTCGCGGCGAGACGCAGGCGCTGGCGACGACGACGCTGGGCACACCTCGGGATATGCAGATCGTCGACGGGCTGCTTGAGGAATACAAAAAGCGCTTCATGCTTCATTACAACTTCCCGCCGTTCTGCGTCGGCGAGATTCGTCCGATTCGCGGCCCCGGCCGGCGCGAGATCGGGCACGGCGCCCTGGCCGAAAAGAGCATCGAGACCGTGCTGCCCGACACCGACGAATTCCCATACACCATTCGAATCGTCGCCGACATGCTCGAGTCGAACGGTTCGACGTCGATGGCCTCCATCTGCGGCGGCACCCTGTCGCTGATGGACGCCGGGGTCCCGATCAAGGCCCCGGTTGCGGGGATCAGCATCGGAATGGTAAGCGATGACGACAAGTGCGTGCTTCTGACCGACATCGTCGGCGAGGAAGATTTTTTCGGCGACATGGATTTTAAGGTCGCCGGGACCGAAAACGGGATCACCGGAATCCAGCTGGACGTGAAGTCCGGCGGAATCACCCAGGACCGGATCCCGCAAGTTCTCGCCCAGGCCCGCCAGGCGAGACTGAAGATTATCGAGCAGATGAACAAGGTCATCGCCAAGCCGCGGCCCGAGCTTAATCCCTACGCCCCTCGTATGTTAACGATCAAGATCGATCCGGAGAAGATCGGGAAGGTCATCGGGCCGGGCGGGAAGATGATCAACAAGATCCAGGATGAGACCAAGGCGACGATCGACATCGAAAACGACGGGACGATCTTCATCGCCTCCACCGAGGGGACGGGGGCCGAGGCGGCAAGAGATGCAATTGAAGCCTTGACAGAAGAGCCAAAACTTGGAAAAATATACACTGGCACGGTTGTATCCGTCAGGGACTTCGGCGCCTTCATCGAGATCCTGCCCGGACAGGACGGGTTGTGCCACGTAAGCGAACTGGCGGAAGGATATGTCAAGAAGGCCGCCGACGTGTGTAAGGTCGGCGACACCGTAACAGCAAAGATCATCGCCATCGATGACCAGGGCCGCATTAAGCTGTCTCTGAAGGCAGCGAAGAAGCAAGAGGCCCGCGAGAACAAGTGAACCGGCGTACTCATTATCTCTAATTTCCGTTCGGGAAACCGTGTTGGTTGATCCGGGCCGAAGCAGTGCATCTCGTAAGACAATTTGTGTAGTAACGCGCCGTGGCATGTACGCGGTCGTTGTGGGTTGCTAGCCTCCGCACTCGATGAGTATGGGGCGCGGTCGCCACTAGGTATGGGCAAAAGAGGAGGTGACCACGATGCCCACTGGCAAGGTCAAGTGGTTCGACCCAAAAAAAGGCTACGGTTTCATCATCGGTGATGATGGTCAAGACGTATTTGTCCACTACAGTTCGATTGTAGGGGAGGGCTTCAGGGCCCTTAAGGACGGCGAACAGGTTGACTACGAGCTGATCGTTGGCGATAAGGGCCATCAAGCGAAAAACGTCAATCGCCCGCCCACCCCGACAGATGGGGCAATGAGTCAACAACCTACGGCCTAGCAAAACACCTAGCCCAACTCTTAAGATAAGGGCTCGGCACCAAGAGAACGGGGATTCTCTCGGGCTGAGGGAGTGTCCATGGTGTTTTGGTATCTGCTCATAGGTGCAATTGTTTCCGGGCCTGTCTGGATCGCGGTTTCCATCATAGCTTCTCGCCGCATCTGGCGCAACGTCCGCAAGCTGTCCCGCAGAGCAAAGGGCAGGGAACAATTGGTCGAGCTGGGCCAGCTCGCCGGGGGCCTGGCCCATGAGATCAAAAACCCCCTCTCGACGATCAACGTCAACTTAAAGCTGCTAACCGAAGACCTCCGCGGACTCGGGGGCCAGGAGCACCACCGCCTGCGCGCCCGCCTGGGAAGCGTCCAGGAAGAGGCGGATCGGCTCAATCGCATCTTGGAGGACTTCCTGCAGTTCGCCGGGAAGTACGAGCTGTCGCTCCACCCGGCCGATCTGCGCAAGGTAATCGAGGAGCTGGCCGATTTCTTCGCCGCCCAGGCCGACAAAGCCGGCGTGATAATGCGGACGACGCTGCCTCCCACCCCCGTAATCTGCGACATCGACGCCGCCCTGATAAAGCAGGCCCTGTTGAATCTGATGATAAACGCCGTCCAGGCCATACCCGGCGGCGGCGAGCTGCTGATCAAGCTCACCTCGCGCCGCAACGAGGCGATCGTCGAGGTGATCGACACCGGGCGCGGGATGAAACCCGACGAGCGACAGAAGGTGTTCGATGCCTACTACTCGACCAAACCCGGCGGGACCGGGCTGGGCCTCCCGACCACGCGGCGGATAATCCGCGAGCACCACGGAACCATCAACGTCCAGTCCGACCCGGGGAAGGGAACGCGGTTCGTCATATCCCTACCCCCAAGCGGAAGCTGACTCGCCCATCGATATAGATGCCGACCGACATACCAACCATAGGCCCCGTGATCCCCGATCGAGCTGCGGCGGTCGATCTGGCCGCATCCATCCGCGAGGCGCTCGATTTGCTGCACCGAAAACGCAAGGTGACGATCCTCGTAAACGACCCGCAGCGGGGCACGGCCACGGGCCAGGTATTGCGGGAGGTGGCAAAACACATCGACGCGGCCGGGACGCGAATCCTGGTCGCCACCGGCTCCCACCAGATCGCCGCCGCCCGGCGAGAAAGCTTCCAGCGGACACTTTTGGCGGGCCTGCGGCTCGCCCCGCTCGAGTGGCACGACTGCAGAAGCGGCGAGCTGGTCCGAATCGGCGCCGAGCACACTTGGCACGGACACCGATGGCTGCTCGACACGCGGGCGATCCTGGCGATCGGCAGCGTCGAGCCGCACTATTTCGCCGGATACACCGGCGCGCATAAGACGTGCACGATCGGCTGCGCATCATACGAGGACATCGAGGCCAATCACGCCGCGGCGATGGGCGCCGACTGCTCGCCCGCCAAGCTGGCGGGAAATCCAGTCCACGAGGGCATCGAACGGATGCTTGCGGGTCTTGTCGCCTCCCGCGGCGGGCCGGGTAAGATAGCTGCAATCAATCTCGTCCAGGCCGGTGAGCGAATACTCGCCGCCACCGCCGGCGAGCCAATCGCCGCCTTGCACGCAGCGATCCCGGCCGCCGGCCGAATCTTCTGTCACAACATCGAAGGGACGCTCGACGGTATCATCGCCCAAGTGTCCAGCCCGCTGGATCGCAGCTTCTACCAGGCCGAAAAGGCCATCAAGAACAACGAATCCGCCGTCCGCGACGGCGGGATTATCGTCCTGGTCGCCGCCTGCCGCGACGGAATAGGCCAGCGGGCGTTCACCTCCCTGCTGGGCGAAGCGGGCGACTACGCCGGAGCCGCCCAACTGGTCCGCCGCCGCGGGTACCGTCTGGGCGACCACAAGGGATTGCGCCTGCGGCGTCTTACGGACCCCGCCTGCCGCGCGGTTCGCCTGTTCGCCGTGGCGAAGGGGCTATCCGAGACGGACGCGAACCTGCTCGGGATAACCAAGGCCGACAGCGAACAGGCCGCACTCGCCGCCGCCGGGCTCGACCCAAAACGCCACCGCATCCTGCGAATTCAAGACGCCGCCAACATGGTCGTGTTTGACAGGTCCGCCCCGCAACGTTAGCTTTATCGACATGGAACAGACCGAACACGCAACCGCCGACATACTCATCGTCGAGGATGAAAAGGCCCACGCCGAGGCGATCGAGGAGGGCCTGTCGCGCGTCGGACATCGCTGTAAGGTCGTCCACGACGGGGCGACGGGTATCGCGCGGATCCGCGGCGAACACTTCGACATTGTTGTGACGGACCTGAAGCTGGGCGCCGGGCAGGACGGCCTGGCGGTGCTCGCCGCCGCCAACAAGCACGCCCCGGGCGCCAAGGTGATCCTGATTACCGCGCATTCTTCCGTCGCCACCTGCCGCACCGCCCTGCAACAAGGGGCATTTGATTACATAGAAAAGCCCCTGGACCTGACCGAGCTGCGGACCGTCGTGGGCCGAGCAGCCCAGGAGACCGCTCACCGCCGCACCATCAACGAGCTGCGCGAGCGGCTGGACGAGAAATACGGCTTCGAGAACATTATCGGGCGAAGCAGCGAGATGCTCGCCATCCTGGAGACCGTCCGGCCGCTGGCCGCGTCGGACATACCGGTCTTGATCCTGGGCGAGTCCGGAACGGGCAAGGAGTTGCTGGCGGCCGCAATTCACCAAAACTCCCGCCGCGCCGAAAACCGCTTCGTCGCCATCAACTGCGCGGGGCTGTCCGAGACGCTGCTGGAGGATGAGCTGTTCGGGCACGTAAAAGGCGCCTACACCGGCGCGACGGGCGATCGGCCGGGGCGCTTCGAACACGCCGACGGCGGGACGATGTTCCTCGACGAGGTCGGCGACATGCCATGGGCGATGCAAGCCAAGCTGCTGAGGGTCCTGGAGGGCGGCGAGGTCTTTCGGGTCGGGGCCAACGACTCCATCCGGGTCAACGTTAGAATCATCAGCGCGACGAACACCGACCTGGCCCAGCGGGTCAAGGACGGTAAGTTCCGCGAAGACCTGTACTTCCGCATCAAGGGCGCGACGATCGACATCCCGGCGCTGCGGGCGAGACGACAGGACATCCCCTTGCTGATCGACCACTTCATCAAGCAATCCAACGAGGCCCACAATCGCAAGATCAAGGGCATCTCGCCCGATGCCCGCCGCGTGCTGATGGCGCAGCCCTGGCCGGGCAACATCCGCCAACTGAAGAACGTCATCGAGAACATGGTGGTCCTTACCGGCGGCGATAAGCTCACCCTCGCGGACCTTCCGGCGGAGATTTACGCCGGGCCCGGGGAGGCGGCCGCCCAGCAGCTGGAGGAGCTGGCCGGGATCAGCATAGAAGACGCCGAGAAGCAGCTCATCCGCAACACGCTGAAGATGGTCTCAGGAAATCGCGAGCAGGCCGCCAAAATCCTCGGGATCGGCGAACGGACGCTCTATCGCAAGATCAAGGAATACGATCTGAAGGATTAGCCGCGGCCTTTCATCTCCGCCCCCGGTCCCCTAGAATCACGCCATCGCAACGGAGCAGGATTCTCATGGCGGACATTCGCATACTGCCGACCGAGCTGGTGAACAAGATCGCCGCGGGTGAGGTAATCGAGCGCCCGGCGAGCATCGTCAAGGAGCTGGTGGAAAACGCACTGGACGCCCGTGCCGCCCAAATCGACATCAGCGTCGAAGACGGCGGGAAGCGCCTGATTCGCGTCGCCGACGACGGGGCCGGGATGAGCAGCGAAGACGCCGCCCTCGCCTTCCGCCCGCACGCCACGAGCAAGATCGCAACAGACGAGAACCTGTTCGCAATCGAGACGCTGGGCTTCCGCGGCGAGGCGTTGGCGTCCGTCGCGTCGGTCTCGCACGCCCACCTGCGAACCCGCCGCGCCGACGACGAGGCGGGGTCTGAGGTAACGGCGTCCGGCGGCGATCTGTCCCGGCCGCGCCCCTGCCCCGCCGCACCGGGCACGACCGTCACCATCCGGGACTTGTTCTTCAACACGCCCGCGCGGCGCAAGTTCCTCCGGACGCCCAACACCGAGTTGGGCCACATTGCCGAGCAGGTGGTAAGGGCGTCGGTCCCGCGGCCGGACGTGGCCTTCACTTTGACCCACAACGCCCGACAGGTGCATAACCTCCCCGCCGTCGCCTCCACCACCGCCCGCATCGCCGATCTGTTCGCGGCGGATCTGGCCGATTCGCTCCTACCGATTGTCGCGCGGTCGGGGCCAACCGGCGTGGCCGGTCTGATCGGCCGCCCGGCGGCGAGTCGCGCATCGGGCAAATGGCAGTACTTTTTCCTCAACGGGCGATTCATCCGCGACCGGATTCTGGGGCACGCCCTGCGGGAGGCGTATCGCGGGCTTATCGATCCGGGCCGCTGGTGCGTGGCGTTCGTGTTCCTGACGGTGGACCCGGGCGACGTGGACGTCAACGTTCATCCGACGAAGATCGAGGTCCGCTTCCGGGACTCCCAGATGGTGCACGGCGAGCTGCTCGCGGCCCTGCGCGAGACGCTGAATCGCGCTGATCTGACACCGGCGGCGGCACTGGACGAACCATCGGGCGCGACCCAGCAGGACCCCGCAGCCGAGATGAGACGCCAATCGCTGCAAGAGGCGATTGCGGACTTTTTTGAATCCAAGTCGTCCGGCGCGTTCCCGCAAGGCCGAATGTCTCCGGCGCCGCGGGAAACGTCGCAGCGGTCCGCCCCGCAGGGGGTCGATCCGAGCCGGGCCCTTGGTGCCCTCGCCGCAAGAGAACCGCCCGCCCCGGTCCCCGCAACCGCCCAGGGACAGTACCTCACCGACGAGCCGCCCGCCACGGTCAGCGCGGCCGGTCCAAAGGCGATACAGATTCACAACAGCTACATAGTCACCGCCGACGATGAGGGGCTGATCATCGTCGACCAGCACGCCTTGCACGAGCGTCTGATCTACAACGACCTGACCAGACGCCTGGGCGATGGGGAACTTACCGGTCAGCGGCTGCTGATTCCGCAGACTTTCTCCGCCAGCCCCGCCGAGGCCGACGCGCTGGTATCGGCCGGCGAGACACTTGGGAGGCTCGGGATCGAGGTGGCCTCGTTCGGGCCGGGGACACTGGCCGTCCAACGGTTCCCCACGTTGCTGGTGGAAAGGGGCGTGTCGCCCGTGGAGTTTATGCGCGAGATGCTGGACGGGCTCGCCGAGGGATGGGGCCCCGATCAGGAGCAGTTGTTGGAAGAGCTGCTATCGATGATGGCCTGCAAGGCTGCCGTGAAGGCCGGCGAGAAGCTCGGCGAGATGGAGATCGACGATTTACTCGCCCGCCGCCAACAAGCCGACAAGAGCTCCTCCTGCCCGCACGGGCGACCCACAACGTTGAAACTGACCCTCCCGCAACTTACCAAGCAGTTCAAGCGCACCTGAGAGCTCTAAACCACAGGCGCGCGAAGATTCAACATCAGACATTGAACCCTCCGGTGTTTCTGATACACTCTTTAGGGGTGTTGGAGAAGGTAAGCGGCCGGAAGAACACTTTACGACACTTACCACTGCATATGCATGGGAGACAGCCATGAAACGGCAGCTATCGGTTTATCTGATCGTCTCGACGCTGCTTTTCGCCGGGGCGGGCTGCGCTACGGACGACTACGCCAGACAGATCGTCGTTCAGAACGCCGGGCCCGGGAGAGTGTGGTTGGCCCTTAAAGGCACCGGCGAGCAGCTCATCAAGCAAGGGAAGATCGACATGCACCGGGAGGTGGCCCGCCCGGACGGCGCAGTCATCGACACATGGGTCATTAAGGGCCGCCCCACAACCCAGCTGACGCGGGTGATCGGTACGGTCCTGGTGCTGCATGGGATGACCGAATCGAAGGTGATGTTCCCCTACTACGGGATCGGACAGCGACTGTCGAGAATGGGCTACGACGTGGTCTTACCGGACCTTCGCGCTCACGGGAGGAGCACCGGTAAGTACGTCACGTACGGCGCGCTGGAGAAACACGACATCAAGGCGGTTATCGATCAGCTGGTTAAGGAAGGGATGATACACACGCCGATCTACGCCTTCGGGAACGATCTGGGCGGATCGGTGGCGATTCAGTACGCCGCCATCGACCCCAGGTGCCAGGGCGTGATGGCCGTGACGCCCTATAGAGACATGGCGAGCATCGGATTGGAGCAGCTTAAGATAATCGCGCCGATGATGAGCTCGCAGGACTATCAGGAGGTGCTGCAACGGGCGGGCGAGATGGGCGAGTTCGACCCGGCCCAGGCGTCGGCGGTCGACGCCGCAAAGCAGCTGACGTGCCCGTTGCTGCTGGTGCACGGCGTGCTCAATCTTTCCGTCCCCCGCAAGCACAGCAAGGCGATTTACGAAGCAGCCCCTGGGCCCAAGAGACTCATCGAGCCGAGTTTCGAAGCAATCGCCCTCCCGGCCATCCTCGAAGACTGGATCGTCAGCCAACTGAACGCCCTGGCGCGTAAGGGGCTCCAGTAAACTGATCGGCGCTTGGGGCTGTCTTTGGGCGACGATTCGCACATACCGCAGGCGGGGTCGCGGGGTGATGGCAGCGCCGGTGGCGGTCCGCCAAGATTCCAGTCAAAGCGCCTATACAAGCCCGGTCCGCCAAGAACACAAGCAAAGGTCCTCCGGAGCTGCTGAGGCGCTTTGGGGACCGACGGGCCGCCGGGATTCAGTATACAATTACGTGCGGATTAACCATGGATTCGATCACACATGGACTTCTGGGGGCCGTGGTGGCCCAGACGGGCCTTCGCCAGCGGATAGGCCGGGACGCAACATGGGTGGCCGCTGTCGCGGGATACAGCCCCGACCTGGATATGTTCGTCCCCTGGGTGATGTCGTTGGGCGGGGGCCATGTCGACGGATTCGCCCGAATGACGATTCACCGCGGACTGAGCCATTCGCTGCTGATGGTCCCCCTGATAGCCGCCCTGTTCGCAGTCCCGTGGTGGGTGATACGAAGACGCTTGGCGCGGCGGTCCAAGCAGCGGCAGACCCGCCCCGTCGAGATCCCCGACGGACCTGCCCCGCGGCGGCCGGGCGGACCTTCATTCGGCCTGCTGTACGCCTGCTGCTTTGCCAGCGTCCTTGCACACCCGCTGCTGGACTGGTGCACAAGCTACGGAACGCAGCTGTTCGCGCCGATCAGCAACACGCGATTCGCGCTGCATAGCATGCCGATAGTCGACATCATCTATACGCCGACGCTCATCCTGACATTGCTGGTCTGTTACGCAGCCCGCAAGGTCTTGAGGGGCCGCAGCGGGAAGTGGACGCTGATCGTCGGATGGGTCGGGCTGCTGCTGAGCACCGGATACCTCGCTACCGGTCTCCTGCTGCACGATGCAGCCGTCGCCAAGGCGCTGCGAGGCGTTCAGCGCGAGAAGGTGATTCGGGCTGACGCCTACCCGACCGTCGGGACGATCTTCCTGTGGCGCGCGGTAATTCGGACCGAGGACCGCTGGATCGTCAAACGGATACATCATTTCGCCGACGAGAAGAATCCGCCTCGCACGAAGACTGTCGCGGCGACCCAAACCACCCCGTGGATAGAGCGAGCCAAACGCACCCCGCAATATGAGAGGTACAATTGGTTCGCCCTGGGGCAGATCCGCAGCGAGCAGACAGACTACGGCGATCGTCACGTGATCCGGTTCCACGATATGCGCTACTCATGGTCGTCGGACGGTACGGAAAGCCTCTGGCCTCTGGAGGTAACGTTCTCCAAAGACGGTGCACTTAGAAGCGCGCAACGCAAGGGCCATGGGCCGCCGCGAAAGGAGTTCTGGAGACGACTGGGGCCTCTGGGGGCGGCGGCGTGGCGCGACATCTGGAACCCGTGAGGTCGAATGCTGAACGCTTAGAGCAGTTAACGCTTCGCATGTAGCATCCCAGGGGCCGAACAGACAAGCGTTAGGGGCTCTTAATCAACCGTGCTTCTGCGATCGTGTAATTACCCAGCGTGTTGAGCACCTGAAAGAAGTCCGCCGGGTCGCCATTACCGACCGCCTCGGTGATATGTCCCAGCCCGTAGTTGCGGCCCGTGGCGTCCAGCCCGATCCACTTACCGGCCACAAACGCCCGCGTCCAGGCATGCCCGACGAATACGCCCCTCTTACCGGCGAATTCATCAGCATAGACGATCCCGACGACCACCTGCGCCGGGATTCCGACGGCTCGGCACATAGCGGCGGTCAGGACGGCGTGTTCGCTGCAATCGCCCTCTTTGCTGGTGGCGACCTCAGCGGCCGAGGCGTAACCGACCGAAAGGCTCTTGCCCGCTATGTACGCACCAACGAACGATTCGATCCGCCTGATCGCCTCTGCGGCGTCGGTGGCGTCCCCCACCGCCTTTCGGGCCAGCGACCTGACCTTGGGGTCGTTGCTTTGGACGAATTGGCTGGGCAGGAGGGCCTCACGGGCGGCCGGGTTTGGACCCATATACGGCAGCTCCGCTCCAGCGGCGGGGCGGGCAGGGCGGACCGTCACCGTAACGCTCCCATCGCCGTTGGACCTGACGGTCTGGTTGTCGGTGGCGGGAAAGAGCAGCTTCGTGCCTTTCTTCGGCACCATCCGATACGCCGCGGCACTGGCCGACGCAAGGCCCGTAAGCTGCGTCGGGCTTTTCAACATGAGCTTGGTGAGGAAATCAACCACATCATCCTCGCCAAGGGCGAAGCTCTTGTCGCAGGCGATCAGCTCGACCATCGTGCCCACGACGGGCGCAATAGACCTAAGCAGGTTTAGATCTTCATCGACGTACTCGGTCGTTATCATCGGCGCGGCCGACATCATGATGCTTGTTTGCATCTCAGTCAGCATTACGACCCGGCCGAACAGATCGACCTTCTTCTTGGGCCCGACGGTTATTGTCACGTCGAACGCCTGCAGGTGCGAAGGCGAGAAGAGCTTCGCCGAATAGCTCGTCCCCGCCTTGAGTCCCTTTTCCAGCTGAAGTGTCCGCATCCCCTCGCTCATCAGTGCGCCGTGGGGGAAGTCCCTGGGTGGTCCCACCGAAGGGGTAAGCAGTATCTTACCGTCCTGGGTGATCTTACCTTCGATCGTAATGGGCAGGGCGCCAAGGTTCTGGACGACGGTAAACCCAAGCGGTTTACCGTCGGGCGTCTCGACCGTTGTCTCGGTCATCTCAGCCGTCACCTGCACGCCCATCCTGGTGATGGTGAGCTTCATCTTGTCGGTGGTCGTTACACGCCCGCGCCCTAAGCGCCTGCTGTGGACGGCGTGCCCGATCTTCTTACCCGAAAGCATAACCGCGTAGTATTGGGTTTGGATCTGTCCCAGGGCGGATGCGCCGAGGCCGAGAAGCACGACCAGAAAGCAGACGAGTTGCTTACGCTTCATTTTCTTGTCCCTTCATCGCTGGTCTACCCCTCGCGGGAATCTTCGAGGCGATCAGTATAAAACATCTCAAGGACACGACGCCAGTGTCGAGGGCTTGTAACTTCGACGAAGGCGGCCCGCACGCGTCTGGGGTTAGGGTGCATCCGTGCGTATTTGATCCCGAACTTGCGCATGATCTTCGGGCCTCGCCTGGGCCCGTATAGGTCGCACGCCGCGGCGAAATGCCCCTCAATGAGCTCCCGCTGGGCGGTAAGGTGCACCGGGGCCGGGTCCCTTCCGGCCGCAATATCCCGCACGTGACGAAAGAACCACGGATTCCCCTGCGCCCCGCGTGCCACGGCCACCGCGTCGACACCGGTCTGGCGAAGCATTCTCAGCGCGTCGGCGGGTGTCAGGACATCACCGGATCCGATGATCGTCCGATCGGCGAAATGCTGCTTGACGGCGACGAGAAACTCCCAATCGGCCCGGCCGGTGTACTTGGCCTCTACGCTTCGCCCGTGCACGCAAAGACCCGCGGCGCCGGCGTCGAAGGCCCCCTCGGCGATCCGCCAGAACGCATCGCAATTCGTCTCACCGTCGCTGAACCTCTGTCGCAGCTTGACCGTTACGGGCCCGTCGGCGGCCGCGGTTACGGCCCGGACGATCTCGACGGCCCTGTCGGGTTGGCTCATCAGATACCCGCCCCGCCGACGGGTCAGGGCCTTGTGAACCGGGCAGGCGAAATTCAAGTCCACCACGTCGAAGCCCATCGGCGCCAGCACGTGCGCGGCCTGGGCCATCACGCCCGGGTCGTTCCCGAGTATCTGAGCGGCGACTGGGTGATCCGCCTTGTCCGACGCGACAAGCCGACGGCGCAACTTGCCGTCCTGGACCATCAGCTTGGCGAGCATCATCTCGGTGGAGCAATACTCCGCACCGAACCGCCGGCAGATAAGCCGATACGCCAGGTCCGTATACCCCGCCATCGGCGCCAGGACCACGGGAAACTCGATCCTTACGCCGCCGATCCGAAATGGCCTAAGCCGCACGTTCACAACGGACAGTATAACGCCAACGCATCCGGCGGGTGTAGAGGCTTCGGCGAGCGGGTTGGGTTTCGCCGGTTCCGGATGTATCCTATGGGTCTGTGTCTGCTTCCAGACAGTTGCGCGTCGCGTTGGTCTCGCTGGGCTGTCCGAAGAATCTCATAGACAGCGAGAAGATCCTTGCGCTTCTGGCGGAGGGCGGATGCATCGTAGCTGCGCCGATGGACCATGCCGATGTGATCGTCGTCAACACGTGCGGGTTTCTGGAAGCCGCCCGCCAAGAGTCCCTTGAAGTCATCGGCGAAGCCCTCGCACACAAGCGCGCCGGCCGCGCGCAGCGCGTCGTGGTCGCCGGGTGCCTGGTCAACCGCGACGCCGAAGAGCTCTATAAGCTCGCGCCCGGGATAGACGCCATCGTCGGGGTCAACAACCGCCGTCAGATTCTCCAAGCCGTCACCGCCAAGCGGCGTGTGACGCGGACCGATCCTTACAGCGGCGGAATTTGTAGCGACGCCGGTCGATTCCGCCTGACGCCGCGCCACACCGCGTATCTGCGGATCTCCGAAGGATGCGACCGCCAGTGCAGCTTCTGCACCATCCCGGCGATTCGCGGGCCTTTCAGGTCCAAGCAGCTCAAAGCGATCGTCGCCGAGGCCCGCGAGCTGATCGCGGATGGCGCAGTGGAGCTGAACGTCATCGGTCAGGACACAACCGCCTATGGACGCGACCTGGGCGTCAAAGGGGCGCTGGCGTCGCTGTTGCGAAGGCTGGATCGCCTGGATGGCGTGCGGTGGATCCGCCTGATGTACGCCTACCCGCGCCCGTTCGACGATGCGCTGATCGAGGCGATCGCCTCAACCCCCCACGTCGTGGCGTATATCGACTTGCCGCTCCAGCACATATCCGGCCCCATCCTGCGGCGGATGAAGCGGGGGATAACCCGAGCCGGCATCGAGAAGCTGCTGGTCAAGATCCGCCGTCGGATTCCCGGCGCCGCCATCCGCACGACGTTTATCGTGGGGTTTCCAGGCGAGAGCGACGCTCAGTTCACCGAGCTGTTGGGGTTTATCCGCGAGTTTGAATTCGACGCGCTGGGCGTCTTTGAGTTCTCCCCCGAGCCAGGCACGACGGCGGCCGAGCTGCCGAGGCAGATTCCCGACGATGTAAAGGCCGCCCGGGCCCGTGCGCTGATGGCCCAGCAACAGCAAATCGCCTTCGCCGCCAACAGCGCAAGTGTGGGCCGCCCGATCGAGGTCCTGGTGGACGGGATCGATACGCAAGGGCGCTGCGTAGGGCGGTATTACGCCCAGGCGCCGGACATCGACGGTGTCTGCTACCTGTCCGAACCGCGCCCGCCCGGTACGTTCGTAACCGGCAAGATCGTCGGCTGGGAAGATTATGACTTGCTGGTCCGCCCCAAATGATTACATTGCACTAACCAAATGAACTGGAGACTACCCAACCAACTGACGCTGGCGCGAGTTGTTCTGGCGGGCGGGTTTTTCGTGCTGCTGGGTCTGTATGAGCAGGGCACGGCAACCGGGCGCTGGGTGCTTAACGCGGCGTTCGTGGTGTACATCATCGCCGGGATCACCGACGTGCTCGACGGGTACCTCGCCCGCAAGATGAAGGCGACCACCGCATTCGGGCGGATAACCGACACCTTCGTCGATAAGATCCTGGTCATAGGCGCCTTCGCCATGCTGACCGGGTCGAACTATGTCCTGCGGGCGGATCTTGCGGGGCAGTTCGAGCTGTCGCTTCCGGGGTGGGTCACGGGGAACATGGCTTCGGGCGTCCAGGGATGGATGGTCGTGGCGATTCTAGCCCGCGAGCTGATCGTCTCAGCCATCCGCGCCTACAGCGAATCCCGCGGCGTGAAGTTCTCCTCCACCTACGCCGGGAAGATCAAGATGTTCGTCCAGTCCCTAGCCATCTGCATCGTGCTGTATCAGATCTCCAATGTCCCGCAACCCGCCTGGGCGGTGTGCGTCAAGATCAGCATGGTCTGGGCGGCCGTTATCGTCACGGTCATAAGCGGGGTCGCATACTTGCACAAGGTGAGGGGGTTGTTCACCGCCGATGCCTAGACGCCCCGACATGCGCAGAGTCATCGTCACCGGGCTGGGCGCCGGTTATCTGCCCATTGCGCCGGGGACGTGGGGCTCGGGAGCCGCTGGGGGGTTGTATCTGCTGGCGGCGTATTTGTCGGGCGGGGACGGTCTTGTAGTAAACGGCGCGATGATCGTACTGACCGTCGCCGCCGCGACTGGGTGCGTTGCGTTCGGGCGTTTCACTGAAGAGACCTTCGGCCGGAAGGATCCGCCCCAGTGCACGCTGGATGAATGGGCAGGGCAGGGCGTCGCCCTCTTACTTCTGCCTCGCGGGACGCACCTGGTTCAGTGGGGGATTATCGCGGCGGTGGCGTTCGGGGCCTTTCGCTTCTTCGACATCATCAAGCCCCCGCCCGCCAGGTCGCTGGAGAGACTCCCGCACGGGTGGGGAATACTCGCCGATGATCTTGTCGCGGGCGTGTACGCGAACATCTTGGCGCAGGTGCTATTGAGATGGTGGGTGCTGTGAAGCCGTAGCGCCGGTTACGACTCACTTGGCACGGAGGCGAAAAGCCCCTCAAGGGCGGCGCCGATTACACCACCCAGGGCAAAGTAGAAGACGCGCTTGAGCGACCCGACAAAAAGCTCCCAAAGAAAACCCGTCGCGCCGAGGGCCTCCGGACCGCCGGCGGCCCAAAAGCTCTTCAGCGGTACGTGAATGACCGCGTATCCAAGCCCAA
>DAOVQV010000259.1 GCA_030628445.1 Phycisphaerae bacterium
CCTGTTTGGCGATGAGCCAGCCCTGACCCCTGAGGGGCACTTTCTCCCTCATAACCTCCGGCGAGCTGAAAGCTCATTACCGTCGATGCAAGCCAGAGCAATTTAAGATTCTCTGTTCCGTCCTGGCCGGCTGCGGCTTCGTCTGACTTCGTCAGCCTGCATCGGCAACCCGC
This sequence comes from Phycisphaerae bacterium, assembly GCA_030628445.1. Taxonomy (GTDB): domain Bacteria; phylum Planctomycetota; class Phycisphaerae; order SM23-33; family SM23-33; genus DAOVQV01. The sequence continues at coordinate 174 of DAOVQV010000259.1, forward strand.
TGGGCTTCCTGCTTCGCCTTCCTTGTCAGCCTTGTCCTCGCTCGGCCATCACCGAAACATTAAACCTTAAAGTGCTCTGACGAGTTTCAGCGATCCTCGGCGGGTCGAGTTCGAAAACTGAACGAGAGACTTACATGCGGCGGTCCGTTTGCTTTTCAGCTTTGCTCGTCTCTGACGACAGCTCGCCTAGAGCACTTAACGATCAGATGTAGCGATTTTCCCGTTGGGCAGGACGAGCGTGGCAAGGAGGCCGAAGCAGGCGATCCCTGCGGATCGTCGATGCAGGCCGACGCCGCTACGCGACGCCGCACCCAGGGGAAACGCTACAGATTAGCGTTAATTGCTCTAATCGCGGCGTTTTTTGCCGGTTCACAGGTCGGATTCAACGCCGACTGTGCCGCCCTGCCCGTCAGCACGCCGGTGTAGACGAACCTCACGACGGTTTGCAGGCAGACGTCTGTGATCCTATCGTCATCGTGCTGCGCGAAGCAGATCTTCAGGACGTCGCCGCTGCGGGCCCGCACGCTGAAAGGATGTTCGAGGGAGTCGTATTCGCTTCGTTGGTCTTCCTTACCTGCTGTCATGATGGCGGCAGCTGCCGAACCCGTCCCGCAGGAAAGCGTCTCGCCCTCGACGCCGAACTCGAAGGTGCGAACGGCGATCAGGCCGTCGTCGAGGATCTCGACGAAGTTGGCGTTCGCCCCGCGAGGCTGAAATCGCTCGTGGTGGCGAAACAGCGGGCCCCAGTGTGCGACCTCGAACGAATCCAGGTCTTCGACGTAGATCACCGCGTGCGGCGTCCCGACGACGGCAAGGTCGCATTTCCACTGCCGGCCGCCGACGAGCAGCTCCAGATCGGCCTGTATGTACTCTGGGTCGGGTATGCACACCTGCGTGTACTGACCGGTGCTGTTGGAGCCCAGCACCACGCCGGCGGCGGTCAGTATTCTCGCTTCGACGTCGTGCCGCAGCGATCCGTTAGAGGTCATCCAGTGGACGAAGCAGGCAGTTCCGTTCCCGCACAGCTCCGCCTGCGAACCGTCGGTCTCGAAGAACCGCGCGCCGATGTCGGCGACACCTTCGATCTGGGGTTTGCAGGCGAAGATCACGCCATCGGCGCCCACGCCCAACCCGCGGCGGCACAGCGTCCGGGCGAAGTGGGCCGCGCGCAGCTCGTCAGAGAGCATCGAATCGAACCGCCCGTCGCGGTTGTCGATGCAGACAAAGTCATTTCCGCTTCCGGATAGTTTGGCGAAGGCAATGTCCATTGTCGTGCGGTTTCTTGTTCCTAAGTAGTCTATCTGAAGGGACTAGCAGGCCGGTAAAGTATACCGCTTCGGGGTGCGGATTTAAAGTTATATCGCCCTGCTCAGCGGTGTGGGTTGGCGGGGATGATCCGGAAGACCCACAGCTTCTTGGCTCGGCCGATTGAATACTGCCCGATTCCTTCAAGCCGCTTGTTGGCGACAAGCGGCTCGATCAGCTCGACGTTGGCGCCTTGGTCGGGCATCCGATACGTTACGCCCAGGAACGAATACCTTCGCCCGCCTATCTCGGTGAAGGCCTTGGTGAGCAGATTCTCGGCGCAAGCAGTGTCCTGTACTCGCAGCGATGGCGGCATGACCGCGGCCGGTGCGAATTGCTCCCCCGGTGCTCCGGCGAAGAAGGCGAACCTGCTGTCGGGTCCGAGGATGTAATGCCCAGGCCCGAAACGCTCCCTCAACTGCTTTCCGGCTTGGCGGTAGGCCCCCTTGCCCTTGTGCAGCACGCACCGGGACGTCCCCAGGACACCGCTTGCGGCGATCAGCACCCAGACCGCCAGCGACAGTCGGGGACGGGCTTTGAGCTTGAGCCGCCGGCCGATAATGACCGTCCATTCGGCCAGTATCATCACGCCCGCTCCGGCGGCCGGGGCCAGAAGCATCGCATGCATCAGCGCGTGGCGCGTGGAGATGTATCGCGATTCGTCGTCACCCAGGTTGAACTCGAGGATGACCAGCAGCGGGAACATCACCGCTGTCGCGGCGAACATCGCCACGGCTCCGCCGCGCGTGGGCTTGATGATAACAGCGGGCGGAAGGCGAAGTCGCAGAACGTACTTTCCCAACCACGTTACCCAGCAGACCGCACCCATGACGAACACGACCGTGCCCATTGCCTCTCGAGTTCGGTCGGTCACTCGCCGAAGCGCCTCGGTGAGGCCCGCCGGACCGCAGAGCGTCGCCAGAAACCAGCTCCCGCCGCCGGCGGTTACAAAATCGCTTAGCGATTTCTTCTGTGTCAGGTCGCCGATTGCAATCGCGTAAGGCAGGACGATCGCCAGTGCCCAAACCCCCAAGGCGCCCGCGGCCGCCAACCGGATGATCCGTCCGCGACGGGTTAGAGCCCCAACGCCTATCAACAGGGCGGCGGCGATGGCTGCGGCGAGCAAATGCTCCGGCCGCGTCAGGTAGCCCAGGGCCGCGCATAAACCAGCGGCGCCCGCTGCTGGGATCGTCCAGACGCTCTCGGCGCTTAACAGTTTCCTTGCTCCCAGCCCCGCGGTAACGGCCAGTAGCGCGAAGGCGACGGCCTGGGTGTCGCTGATTACGTCGCAACTGATTCGGACAAATGGGCCGCCCAGGGCGAACAGGAGGAGGGCGATCAGGGCGCATCTGTGACCCATCGCCGCCCGTGAAATCAGGTACAGGCAGGTAAGTGCGACCATCCCGCTGACCAGCGAGACCCACTGGCCGACGGCGACCCATCCGTCCGGCCAACTCGCCTTGAGGATGGTCGCCGCGCCCGCCACCACACCCGGATACCCCGGATGATAGTGGTAGCTCCGCAGTACCTTCACCAGCGGTTGGTGCGCAAGCTGACGTGCCATGTGCAGGTAGACCGTTCCGTCGCG
>DAOVQV010000388.1 GCA_030628445.1 Phycisphaerae bacterium
AACGCCGCCGCCACCTCGTCGCCGAAGTTGACGGCCGCGATCACAATCCCGTCCACTTGCCTCTGGCGGAACATCCGGGCGACGACCGACGCCTCATCGAGCGTTTCAACACACCCGATCTTCGTCTGCGAGACCGAAGGGACGACGACGGTCGCGCCTATGTCCTTGATGACCTTGATGAACCCGGCGCGCATCTTGGCGGCCAGCGTGTCGGAAAAGAAACCCCTGTTGGCGGGGATCAGACCCAGCTTGACTTTCGTGGCGGGCATGATGTGTTCTCCATGCGTTAAGGTGATACGCGTCGCCGATTCGCCCACCAGTCAAACATGCCTCTGCGTACAAGGCAAGCCTGTTCTTGTCGTTCGAGCACTGCGGGAGAAATGGTGAATTGCGGGACCTACCGCTGCCGCCCGCACAAAACCGCTACGAGACCACCGAGGCCTTCTTGATGTCGCAGTAGGCGACGATTTGATTCTTACCGCGGGTCTTTGCGGCGTACAGCGCCTCATCGGCCATGCCGATCATCGCCTCGGGGCCGGACGGGCAGTCCCCAGACAGCGAGACAATTCCCACGGACATCTTGACAGGCGCTTGAAGCTTGGGGTGGGCGCTTGTCGCCGCAGCCATCTGGCGGAATATGCGCTGTCCGATGATGCGCGCTTTTTCAACGGAGGTGTGTCTAAGCAGCAGCACGAATTCGTCGCCGCCGTAGCGGGCCGCAAGGTCGCTGCTGCGCAGCGTGGAGCGGATCACGTCGGCGACCAGGGCGAGAATCTCATCGCCCACCTGGTGCCCGTGCATGTCGTTGACCAGCTTGTAGTCGTCAAGGTCGCACATGCAGCAGGCCATGTCCAGTTTGTACCGCTTCGCTTCCTCGTAATGGGTGTTCAGCGACTCGTTGAACCGCCGGCGGTTGGGCAGGCCCGTCAGATAATCGGTCGCAGCCATCTTCTCCAGCCTGTCCAGCGACTCCTCCAACTGGGTGTTCTTGATCTCCAACTGAATGAGTGTGGCCTCCAGCTCACCCTCCAGGCGTTCCTTTTCTTTTCTGAGGCGATACTGATCGAGGCTCTTCTGGACGATGAGCGGGATCGCCATCAGATAATCGCCGAGCTTTACGATGTAGTCCTGCGCGCCGCGACGAACGGCCTCCCCGGCGATGGACGAATCGTTCCCACCGGTGACGAACAGGACAGGCACGTCAGTCTCCCCCATCACCGCGTCCAGCAGGTCCATACCGTTGATGTCGGGAAGATAGTAGTCCAACAGGATGACGTCGAAGCTCTTTAAGTCTTCCCTTAAGCACTGCTGCCCGGTACCGACGGCGGTGACGTATTTGCTCGTCACACCGGTCTCGTTGCTGTTGAGCACCTCGACAATCAACTGACGCTGCTTCTCATCGTCCTCTACAAGCAGGATTCG
>DAOVQV010000304.1 GCA_030628445.1 Phycisphaerae bacterium
CGATCATGTAGAGTTCCGCTTCACCCCTCCCGCCGTTCTGGATCATGTGAGTCACGTCCGCCCTGTAGTGCAGGGCGTCGCCCTTGCTGATCCTCACGACCTGCTCGCCGCTGCTGACGGACAGCTTCCCCTTGGCGACGTACAGGAACTCCTCGGTCCCGGGGAAGTGCGACTCACTGGGCAGCTTCCCGCCGGCCTCAAGCGTCAGACGGTAGAACTCCAGGGCCTTCTCCAGGGTCAAGGGGCTTAGCGTCCGAATGGTGCATGATGGATCCGACCGGTAGGTGTAAGTGGCGTCGCTGGACCTGATAACGCGAAAGATGTTCCGCTTCGTGGGGGCGTCGATCAGCTCACCGACGCTGACCTGCAGGGCGTTGGCGATCTTGATCATAACGGCGACGGTCGGGTTGACCTTGTCTTGTTCGATCTGGGAGAGCATGGCCTTGGACACCCCGGCCATGCGCGACAGCTGTTCCAGCGTAAGCGATCGGTCCCCGCGAAGCGCCCGCAGTCGGGTCCTTCCCCGCCCTCGGGACCTCCTGGGGCCCGCCTTTTCTTTTTTGATTTGTTTATTGATCTTTCTCATAAGTTCAGTATATTGAATTCCAGTATAGTGAACCGACCTTCAATATACTAATACATCAGGAGCCCGAATCGTGCAAGCCATAATTAAAGCAACCCCGGCCGCAGGATTGGACCTCGCCGACGTGCAGACCCCCACCCCGGGCCCGCGGGACGTACTGGTCCGCGTTACAAAGACGGGAATATGCGGGACCGACAGGCACATATACGAGTGGGACAAATGGGCCGCAGGACGCATCAAGCCCCCATTGGTCGTTGGGCATGAGTTTGTCGGTGTGGTCGAAGATACCGGTGTGGCCGTCAAGTCGGTCAATCCAGGCGACCGTGTCAGCGGGGAAGGACACATCGGCTGCGGGCGGTGCTACTGCTGCCGGACCGGCCAGACCCACATCTGTGAGTACGTCGACATCCTCGGCGTGGACGTCACCGGGTGCTTTGCTCCGTACGTGGTCCTACCGGAATCGAACATCTGGAAAGTGGACCCGAAGATTCCTGACGATCACGCGTCCCTGTTCGACCCGTTCGGGAATGCAATGCACACGGTGATGGCCCAACCGATCTCCGGTAAGCAGGTCCTGATCACCGGGTGCGGGACGATCGGCCTGATGGCCATCGGCATCTGCCACGCCGGCGGGGCCGACATGGTAATCGCGGCTGACCCCAACGGATTCAAGCGCGACCTGGGAAAGACCATGGGCGCCGACGTCGTCCTGGAACACGCCGACGAGAAAAAGGTCAAGGAAATCACCGACCACGGCGGAGCGGACGTGCTGCTCGAGATGAGCGGGCACCCCCAGGCCATCACGACAGGCTTCAAGTGCGTGCGCCACGGGGGTACGGTAAGCCTCCTGGGTATCCCGCCGGACGAAGTATCCATACGGTGGGCCGAAGACCTGATCTTCAAGGGCCTGACAATTCACGGGATCAACGGCCGTGCGATGTACCAGACATGGTATCAGTGCGAGAGCTTCTTGCGGCGGAATCCGAATCTGCTGGAACCTTTAATCACGCACCGCCTCCCGTTCGAGAAGTTCGAAGAAGGTATCCGCGCGATGCAGAACGGGACGGGATGTAAAATCGTGTTGGATTGGACGGATGCAAAAACGTAAGGATCCCAGAACATGAGCGAAGTTGTCGAGGACATCCGCAAACAAATTGACACCCTGCGGAAAGCCGGCACGTACAAGCGGATGCCCGTTCTGGTAAGTCCCATGGGCCCAGTCGTGAGGCTCCGGGGTGGGAAGGAAGTTGTCAACCTGTGCAGCAACGATTACCTGGGCCTGGCTAATCATCCGGAGGTCCTCGCCGGCGCGCGAGATGCCATAGGCCGCCACGGTCAAGGGACCGCCTCTGTCCGATTCATCTGCGGAACGTTCCGGCTCCACCAGGAGCTGGAGGCCGAGATCGCCGCCTTCCTGGGCAAGGAGGCAGCGACCACTTACGTATCTTGCTGGAACGCCAACGAGGCGCTGGTCCCCACACTCCTGGGCGAAGGCGACGCCGTCATCTCCGACGAGCTGAACCACGCCAGCATCATCGACGGCATCCGCCTGTGCAAGGCCCAGCGGCTGAGGTTCAAGAATTGCGACATGTCCGACCTCGAGGCCAGGCTCAAGGAGGCCGCCGGCGCCCGCACCCGCCTCATCGCCACCGACGGCGTCTTCTCGATGGACGGCGCCATTGCCAACCTGGCCGACATCTGCGACCTCGCCGACGCCCACGACGCCGCCGTCATGGTCGATGACTCCCACGCCACCGGCTTCATGGGCCCCAAAGGACGCGGCACACACGAGTACCGCGGCGTGATGGGCCGGGTGGACATCCTCACCGGGACGTTCGGCAAGGCCCTGGGGGGCGCTTCAGGCGGATACACCTCCGGCCGCAAGGAGATCATCGAACTCCTGCGCCAGCGCAGCCGCCCGTATCTGTTCTCCAACAC
>DAOVQV010000084.1 GCA_030628445.1 Phycisphaerae bacterium
AAGGCAATAGAACGGCTGCGCTTCTTGGATTGCAGGTCGGCGACGCGGACGTTGAACCTCGTCGTGACGGCTTTGAGGATATCATCCACGCTCACCTCGCGGTTGGTCCCCTCCGGTGCGGAGCCCAGCGCGTCTTCAGCCAGCGCCAGGGAGATCGGGCAGTCCATTACCCTGGCGAGGATGGCCACCTTTGCGATTGCACCTTCCAGCTCGCGAGTGTTGGAGTCCACCGCGGCGGCGACGAAGCAGATGACGTCCTCCGGTATTTCGATGTTCCGCAGGCGGGCCTTCTTGCGGACGATGGCGACGCGCGTCTCATAACAGGGCCGGTCGATTCGCGCCACCAGGCCCCAGTTGAACCGGCTGACCAGGCGCTCCTCCAGTTCGGCGATCTCCGTGGGGCTGCGGTCTGAGGACAGCACGATCTGCTTCTGCGCCTGGTAAAGCGTGTTGAAGGTGTGGAAGAACTCCTCCTGTGTCCGCTCGTGGTTGGAGATGAACTGAATATCGTCGATCGCCAGCACATCGGCGTGGCGGTAGCGGTAGCGGAAGTGGTTCAGCTCGCCGCGTTCGACGGCCTGTATGAAGTGGTTAACGAACGTCTCGCACGTCAGGAAGCAGATATTCGCTCCGGGCCTTTCCGAGGCGATCTTGTGGCAGGAGGCCTGGAGCATGTGTGTCTTACCGAGCCCCACGCTGCCGTGAATAAACAGCGGATTGTAGGCCTTTCCGGGCGATTCGCTGATTGCGAGGGAGGCGGCGTGCGCCAGGCGGTTGGACGGGCCGATCACCAGGGCCTCGAAGGTGTAATCGTCGTTCAGGGATATTCCAGATGTCTCTTCGTCCGTCCTCGGTGCGGGGGTATCGGAAGGGCGGTCGGTGCTTTGTGTGTCGGCGGGTGGGGTAACAAAGCAGACGCCCACGAGTCGCCCTGTTGCGCTTTGTGCGGCCTCGGTGAAAAGGCGCGCCGCGTGCCGCTCGCAGTATTTCTTCTCAGCCGCGCCCGGGGTCTCGATCTCCAGCAGGCCGTGGTCGAGCGAGTTAGGTTCAAGTTGAGCAAACCACGGCCGGATCAAGTGGCCGCCCTCACTGATGACCTGGTGGATCACCTTTTGCCACAGCGCGCGATCGATGGTGCCCATCTGTCTACCTCATAGGCGCAACCGGCGCCAAAACGTGACAGACCAAAGCGGTTGACAGCGACACGAATGACACAGTAACGCAAAATCCCTGCTGTGAAATGTCCAGGCGCGCCTCGAGAAACTGCTGCCGTCCTTGGTGCTGGTTCGGGCCCTCCTTAGCTGGGTCTCGGCGCCGGAACCGAGATGGAGTCTAAGGACGCCCCCGGCGCCAGTCAAAGCGAAAACACGATTCTTCCCGAGAATTTATCTCACGTTCAAATTGATACCCCGTATTGCCGTCCTACGGTACGCTACGCCGTGTTGTGGTAGGCGGCGCCGTTGCGCGTGTATGTTGTGTGCGCCTGGGGGGCTCCGTTGGGCGCGGGACCCTTGGGCTGCAGCACCAGGTTCTGTTCGCCGAGGAATTTGGTAAGTTCAGCGACAAGCTTACGCGACGGGGCGGCGAACCACCTGCGATCCGTCCGGACCCTGACGCGAACGTCGCGGTGGTTTACGGGGCGAAGCTCGAATTGGATTTCGCAAGGTCCGCCCCCCTCGCCCAACAGACCGCGAATGGCTTGGAGCGTCTCTGCGCCGTCTGTCTGTGGGGGGCTCTGTAGTTCGGTTGTGGTAACGGGCAGACGGATGAGGATCGAGCCGGTGAGTTGCTCGATCGCCTTATCTATGGGTATGACGTGGGCGATGATGATGCTGGGTATCTCACGGCGCCGGTCGAGCCGCCCTTCCAGAAACACTATGGCCCCCTCCTTAAGCAGCGATGCGACCCGCTCGTAGGCGTCGGCGAAGACCACGGCGTCGCATTTACCGGTTAAGTCCTCTACCGTGAGCATCGCCATCTTCTTCCCGGCCGATCGTCCCGTCTTTGTCACCGTCGGGCGCACGGAGGCGATCATGCAACCGATCGTGACGTTCAGATCGGTTCTGAAATCACCTAACCGGGCGATCGAGATACCGGGCGGGCGGCTCAGGCCGTCGACTTCCCTGGCGTAATGCGTCAGCGGGTGCGAGGTTATGTAGAAACCGAGGGCCTGTTTCTCGGCGGCGAGGAGTTGTGCTTCCGAGAACGGTTCGACATCGGGGAACCTGGGCGGGGGGGCGGTTTGGTCTTGGTCCGCGCCGAACAGGTCCATCTGCCCGTTTCGGCGCGCCTCGGCCGCGCCCTGTCCAATTTGGATTGCGCCGTCCAGCGCGGCGATCATGGCGGCCCGGTGGGCGCCCAGGGAATCGAACGCGCCGCACCTGATCAGCGCCTCTATTGCCGTCCGATTCACTGCCCGCAGATCCACGTTTCGGCAGAAGTGATACAGGTCGGAGAATTTCTCGATCTGTTCCCTTCCCGCGACTATCGCCTCGACCGCCCGGGCCCCCACGCCCTTGACGGCCTCCAGACCGAATCGGACCTGATCGCCATCCACCGTAAACCCGCTGTCGCACGTATTGATGTCCGGCGGGACGACCTTGATACCCATCCGATCGGCCTCGGCGATGTATTGCACGACCTTGTCGGTGTCGGAGCTTTCCAGCGTCAGGGTCGCCGCCAGGAACTCCATCGGCCAGTGCGCCTTGAAGTAGGCCGTCTGGTAGGCGATGATCGCGTAGCGCGTCGAGTGGGCCTTGTTGAACCCGTACCCGGCGAACTTCTGGATCAGGTCGAATAGTCCCTCTGCTTCATCTGCGGAGATCCCGTTATCACCCGCCCCGGCGATGAAGTTAGACCGCTCAGAGGCGATAATATCGTGATTCTTCTTCGATATCGCCTTGATGAGTGTCAGGGCGGTGTTTAGGGGCAGCTTACCGAGCCGATGCAGGACCTGCATCACCTGCTCCTGGTAGCACATGATCCCGTACGTCTCGGCGAGTATGTCATCGACCAGCGGATGCAGCGACGGGACCGGTTCCGCGCCGTTCTTTCGCGCGCAGTAGGAGGCGATCAGCTCCATCGGCCCTGGGCGGTACATCGCGTTGGCGGCGATCAGGTCCTCGATTCGCGTCGGGTGCATCTGAAGCAGGACGCTCTTCATCCCGCCGGATTCAAACTGGAACACCCCGTCGGTGTGTCCCTGGCGGAACAGCTCGAAGACCTCCTGGTCATCCAGTGGGATCCTCTGCGGGTCGATGTCCTTACCGCTGCGTGCGGAGACGAGCTTGCGGGCCCGCTGGATCACCGTCAGCGTCTTTAGGCCCAGCAGGTCGGTCTTCATCAGCCCGACCTTCTCGCAGGTCGGTCCGCCCCATTGGGTTATCGCCTCGTCGCCGTCGGCCTGCTTGTAAAGCGGGACGAAGTTCTCCAGCGGCTCGTCGGCTACCAGGATCGCCGCGGCGTGGACACCGGCATGGCGGGCCAGGCCCTCCAGCGTCCGCGCGTAGCCCATCAACTGACCGATACGCGGGTCGGACAGGCTCAGACGCCGCAGGTCCGGTTCAGTCTCCAGGGCGCTGTCGATGGTGGTTCCCAGGGCCTCCGGGATCTTCTTGGCGATCGTGTCAACTTCACCCAGGGAAATGTTCATAACGCGGCCTACGTCCCGGATGGCGGCGCGGGCCTTGAGCGTCCCGTACGTAATGACTTGGGCCACGTGGCCGTACTTCGCGCGGATGTATTGGATGACGTGCGAGCGGCCTTCCTGGCAGATGTCGATGTCGAAGTCCGGGTCTTCCTCGCGCTGCGGGTCGGTCCATCGCTCGAACAGCAGCCCGTACCGCATCGGGTCGACGTCGGAAATCCCCAGACAATATCCCATCAGCGTCGCACACCCCGACCCGCGGGCCCCACAAGGAATATCCTGCCGGCGGGCGTATTGGACGAAGTCGTGGACGATCAGCACGTAGGAGCTGTAGCCCTTCTGCTCGATGACGTCCAGCTCGCGCGCCAGCCGCTTGCGATGCTCATCCGTGATCGCCTCGCCGAAGCGCTCCTGCAAACCTTGCGAGGTCAGCTTGTGCAGGTGCTCCGTGGGGCTCGTCCCATCGGGTGTCTTGAAGATGGGTAAGTGCTTCGCCGAGAAGTCCAGATCGAGGTCGCACATCTCAGCGATCTTCAGCGTGTTGTCGCAAGCGCCGCCCCAGGCCGCCAGGGCTTGGCGCATCTCGGCGGGGTCTTTAAGGTAAAGCTGCGGCGAGTACGGTATAGCGCCGCCTTCGGTGAGCGTCTTACCTGTCGAGATGCAGGTCAGGACCTCGTGGGCGGGTTTGTCTTCGGGCCGCAGGAAGTGCACGTCGTTCGTACCGACGAGGCCCACGCCCAGCTCCTCGGCCAGCTCCACAAGCTGCGGGTTGATCTGCTGTTGCTCGGGGAGCTGTTGATTCTGGATCTCGATGAAGAAGCGCTGCGGCCCGAAGATGTCTCGGTACTCGCCGGCGATCTTCCTTGCCCTCTGTCTCTGCCCGGCCAGCAGGGCGGAAGGGACCTCGCCGCCGAGACATGCGGTGGTGCAGATCAGCCCATCGTTATGTTGGGCAAGCAGCTCGCGATCCATCCGCGGGCGGTAGTAAAACCCCTCCATGTACGCCCGCGAGGACAGCTTCATAAGGTTTCCCCACCCGGTCTTATCGGCCGCCAGCAGCAGCAGGTGGTAAGAGGCTGTGTTTATATTCCCCATCGACCGGTCGTGGCGCGTGGTCGGTGAGATGTACGCCTCTATCCCGAGGATGGGCTTTACCCCGGCGTCCTTTGCCGCGCGGTAGAATTCAATCGCGCCGAACAGGTTCCCGTGATCGGTCAGCGCCACCGCGTGAACCCCCGAAGCGGTCGTCTGTCTCAGCAGATCCGGGATGCGGATAGCGCCGTCCAGCAGAGAGTAATGCGAGTGTACGTGCAGGTGAACGAATCCATCCATAATCGAGTTCATCCGTGATGCGCCGGGGCGGGCCCGGCGGTGTGGCGACTACTATACCATCGACTCGGGCGATGAGGCAAAGGATAAGGCCCGCACCGCCGCCGATCGTGCCGATTCTCTTGGCCCGTTGGAAATCAGCGGATCACCTGCGCTATACTTAGACATCGCCGTGATACCAGCGCCAACGGTAATAGGTGGACCGTCCCGGGTGGTCCGGGGCGGAGCTTGGATGGTCTGACCGACCATCCAGAGGGTCGCAGGTGGGGCGGCCTACTCCCTGGGCCGCCCCTCTTTTTGCGCGCCGGCGGTCGCGGGGCGCCCCGGTGGATCGGGCTTTCCCTTTATCTTGCTGCGAGGTGGGGACTCTGTGGGCGCAGCGACCGGGTGTCGGTAGAATCTCTTGGTTGGGGGATGGTCGATCCGGCCCGTGCTGCCGGTGCCGGATGGTCGCAATATTCTCACTTTGCCAGCGTTAAACGGATAGGAACGATGGAACAACAGCGGCTGCGGGAGGCGATTTCTTCCGCCCAGGCCGGTCAGGCCCGCGGGTATGAGGCGCTTCTGGGTGCTTACGGGCCGCGGTTGTATGGGTTCTTCCTTCGTGCCACCGGGCGACACCACGACGCCGAGGATCTGCTGGGGGAGCTGACCCTCAGGCTCGTGCGCCGGTTGAAACACTATGATCATCGCGGGCGGTTTGAGCCCTGGTTGTTTCGCATAGCAGCAAATATGGTCCGCGATCACCTCCGTCGGATGCGGAGGCGCCGGGTGGTGGTGAGCTTGTCCGGCGAGGATGAGTTTGGTGAGCCTCTGGCGGAGCGGGTCGCCGCGAAGGTCGCCCCGGTGCACGCCGGCGTCGTCGCCGGCGAGGATGCGGCTAGGCTTGACGAGGCCCTGGGTAAATTGGACATCGCGACGCGGGAGGTGATTCTCCTGCGGCATTTTGGTCAGATGAGTTTCAAGGAAATCGCCGAGATTGCAGGTAGCCCCTTGGGCACCGTCCTGGCCCGGGCGCATCGGGGCCTGGGTGAACTTCGCCGGGTGATGGGTTACAACGATGGAACTAGATGAACAGCAGTACGAGCGGATAGGTAGGTACCTCGACGGCGAGGCGGTTGAGCTAAGCGCCGACGAGTTGACCGTCGCCGAGCAGATTTGCACTGAGGAAGCGTCGCTCGGGTTTGTCCTGGACGCAGCGCTGCCCAAGGCGGCCGCGGACCGGGCGCGCCGGCGGCTGCGGGTACAGGTGCTTCGGCGGCGCAGGCGGGTTTGGGCGATCGGAAATACTGCCATCGCCGCAGCCGCGGCAGCGGTGCTGATCGCCAGCGCACTTTGGTTCCAATTCCCGTCCGACTCGCCGCCTGCGGCGGGGCAACCCGCCGGAAAGTCGGTGCGTCTGGAGCTACCGGCCGTACCGCAGACCCAGACCGAAGTAGAGATAGATATGCTCGCTGAAGAGTTGAATGAGCTTACCGAGGGCATCCGCATCGTCAGTGCGGAGACCTGCGAGGATGGTGACCTGGAATCGCTTGAATGGGAGTTGGACAACTTCTGGTTGGAGGAGCTGGAAAGCTTCGAACTGGACAGCTTGCGCTTCTGACGAGGTGAAAGAACATGACCAACAGAACCCTGATAGTCCCATCTGTTGTGTTGTTGGTGTTGATGTTTTCGTGCACGGGGCCCCAGGGTCCCGGGGC
>DAOVQV010000038.1 GCA_030628445.1 Phycisphaerae bacterium
AACCTGGCGCATGGTCGCGCCGTTTGAAGCCCCCGTCAATGAGGCCACGGTCAACACGCTGCTGACCAACCTCGCCCTACCCAAGATCCAGAACTTCCGCGACAAGGTAACGGCGCCGGCGGGCCTGGGGCTCGCCCCCCCGCGCGCGACGATCGCCCTGCACGTCACCGAGAAGGACAAGCCCTTAACGCTCATGATCGGGGGCGCCACACCGTCGGGCGAGATGACCTTCGTCAAGCAACACGACAGCGAATCGGTCGCCGTCGTCCGCAGCTCCGACATTAAGTATCTGCTCGCCACCCCGGCGAGCTACTTCTCGCCGAAACTACTGGAGCTGTCGCCCGCCGAGCAGATAACCGACCTGATGATAACGCGCCGCGATGTAACGTACGTAATCGGGGGCGGGAAGAGACGCAAATGGCGTCTCACCAGCCCGCTGGAATGCAAGGCCGAGCCACCCCAGGTCAATAAGGTGATCGACGCCCTCACCACGCTGACGGGGTCCGAGGTGGTCGCCCTCGCCCCAGAGGCGCCCGATGAATACGCCAACGCGCAGGAGAAGATCACCGTCGAGTTTGAGACGACCACCCCGGCGCCCAAGGACGAATCAGCCCAGTCCCAACCAACCACAGAGCCGGCCACAAGACCGGCCGCCGAACCTATACTCAACAGCTACACAGTGCACGTCGTCAAAACGCCGAGGGGCTGCTACGGATGGGTAGGCGGCGGTGAGGTCACGGCCGTGGGCAGATTCGCCGAGACACTCTACGAGACACTAAGCGGCGAGTTGAGGGATCACGAAATCTGGACGCTGAAGGGCAAGAAAATCGAGAACATAAAGCGAATCACGGACGGCGAGACGTTCGAGCTTACCCGCCGCAAGGACGAGTGGGTGTACGCGGCCGATCCCTACGTCAAAATCGACGACGAGAAGGTCACAAAGTTCCTCGATGACATACGCCAAATACGCACCGAGCGGTTCGTCAGCCACAAATCCGCCGAGGGAGCGAAGTTCGGCCTGGATGCGCCGTGGTTCGGGTTGGAGCTGACGACGTCAAAACCCAAGACATACAGGCTGGTCGTCTCAAATACCGGATCGGGCGCAGCCCAGGGGCGCTACGCCTCATCCAGCGAGATCGAAGGTGTCTTCGTCCTGCCCGCCGAGACCATCGAAAAGCTCACCAAGACACTGAAGGACTTCACGAAGTAACGAACCACCGCCCGCGCTGCTGGTTTGGCGGCTGGGCAGCGCGCGACCCATGTGCTATGATCCGGGCCATGCCCTCTGAAAAATCACCCAAATCGACGACGCGGCTGATCTGCCCGTTGACGTCACCTACGATCGAGGCGATGCGAGCGGACATGCAAGAAGCCGCCAACCTCGGCGCCGACATGGTAGAACTCCGGCTGGATTTCTTGAGCAGCGCACCAACGCACGATCAGCTAAAGGCCCTGCTGGCCGATCCGCCCGTAGACGTGATAGTGACCTGCCGACCCAAGGCCGAGGGCGGGCACTTCAACGGAACCGAATCGCAACGGCTGGAGATTCTCCGTCTGGCCGCATCGTTCAAACCCGCCTACGTCGACGTCGAGATGTCCGTCCCGCCGTGTGAGGCTCCCCAGGGGCGGCTCATCGTCAGCCATCATGATTTCGCCGGGTGCGGCGGCGATCTTGAGGCGATAGCCACCGAGCTGGCCCAAACATCGGGCGTCGTCAAAAAGGTCGTCTGCACCGCCGGCGGACCCCAGGACGCCCTGCGGACGCTGGGGCTGCTGCGGACAGCGAAGAAGCCCACCATCGCACTGGCGATGGGCGAGGCCGGCGTCCTCAGCAGAATCCTTGCAAAAAAGTTCGGGGCGTTCGGAACCTTCGCCTCGCTGCGTACGGGGGCTGAGTCCGCACCGGGTCAGGTGACGATCGAGCAGATGAGGGACCTTTACCGGTGGGAGGCGATCGGGCCCGAGACGGACGTTTACGGGGTCATCGGGTGCCCCGTGGCCCACTCGCTGAGCCCCGCCATTCACAACGCAGCCTTTGCGGCGGCGGCGATGGACGCTGTTTACGTCCCGGTGCTGATCCAGCCCGGGCCCGACAGCTTCGGTCGCTTCATGGACGAGCTTCTGGCCCGGTCGTGGTTAGATTGGCGCGGCCTGAGCGTGACGCTGCCCCACAAGCAAAACGCCCTCGCTTACGTTGGTGCCGACCGTTGCGACGAGCTGGCGAGGCGCATCGGGGCGATAAACACCATCACGATCGGGTCGGACGGGTCGCTGCGCGGGGACAACGCCGATTACGCCGCCGCCATCGACTCGCTGTGTGCAGCGATGGGCATCGAGCGCGACGGTCTGGCCGCCTTGCCCGTCGCCGTACTGGGTGCCGGCGGAGTGGCCCGGGCGATCGTCGCAGCACTTACCCACTACCGGGCTGACGTCGCCATCTACAACCGCACGGTGTCGCGGGGCGAGAAGCTCGCCGAGGAGTTCTCCTCCCACGCCTACCCGCTGGCCGCCGCGACCCGGACGGAAGCGCAGATCCTCATCAACTGCACGTCGATCGGGATGCATCCGGATCTGGACGCCTCACCGGTGCAGTCCATCGGCTCTTCGGTCAATGTCGTCTTTGACACGATCTACAATCCGATCGAAACGCGTCTGCTGAAGCAGGCCGCCGCGGCCGGATGCACCTGCGTAAGCGGGCTGGAGATGTTCGTAAACCAGGCCGTCGCGCAGTTCGAGATCTGGACCGGCCGGGACGCACCACGCCAGGTCATGCGGCACATCGTCACGGATCATCTATCCAACGGCGGCGATTAGCCCCGCCACAACGGACCGAGCAAACTCGATCAACCCCCGAGAATGTATTTGTTGTGCTATTGGACGAACGTACAATGTTCGGCTTGGCGAATCGCAGGAGAAAAACCCCATGACCACCAAGCCACAGAAAGTCAAAAAGATAGTCCTGGCGTATTCGGGCGGGTTGGACACTTCGGTGATCTTACCGTGGCTTAAGGACAAGTACGGCTGCGAGGTCATTGCATTCGCGGCCGATCTGGGCCAGGGCGCCGACGAGCTGGACGGGATCAAGCAAAAAGCTCGCGCCAGCGGCGCCAATAAGTGTATCGTCGCCGATCTGCGAAAGCAGTTCGCCGAGAATCACTGCTTCAAGCTGCTCGCCGCCAGTGCCCTCTACGAGGGCGTGTACATGCTGGGCACGGCGATCGCCCGCCCGCTTATCGCCAAGGCCCAGGTGGAATGTGCAAAGGCAGAGAACGCCGACGCCGTCGCGCACGGGTGTACGGGCAAGGGAAACGACCAAGTCCGCTTCGAGCTTACCTACATGGCCCTGGCGCCGAAGCTGAAGATCATCTCGCCGTGGAAGGACCCCAGCTTTGAGCTCACCAGCCGCCAGGCCGCCGTCCGCTACGCCAAAAAGCGCGGTATACCCGTCGCCCAGACGAAAAAGAAGATCTACTCGCGCGACCGCAACCTGTGGCACATCTCGCACGAGGGCGGCGATCTGGAGAATATCGCCAACGAGCCTGCCAGCAGCCTTTGGGTGATGTCCGTGCCGCTTTCGGCGGCGCCAAACAAACCGGGATACGTGCAGATCGATTTCAAATCCGGCGTCCCGGTGGCGCTGGACGGTGTGCGCCTCGGCGGGCATGAGCTTATCGCGCGCCTCAACGCGCTTGGCGGGAAGCACGCCATCGGACAGGTGGACCTGGTGGAGAACCGCCTGGTCGGGATCAAGTGCCGCGAGGTCTACGAGACGCCCGGCGGGACGATACTGTTCGAGGCACACCGCGCCTTGGAGTCGGTGACGTTGGACCGCGAAACGCTGCACTACAAGCAGCAGGTCGCGCTGAAGTACGCCGAGATGGTCTACTACGGCCAGTGGTACTGCCCGCTGCGCGAGGCCCTGGACGCCTTCATCGCCAAGACGCAGCAGAAGGTGACCGGCTCGGTCCGCATCAAATGCTTCAAGGGCCGGGCCGCCACCGCGGCCATCGACTCGCCGAACAGCCTCTACTCGCCCGCCCTGGCCAGCTTCACCATGGGCGACGAGTACACCCCGTCCGACGCGACCGGGTTCATTCGCCTCTTTGGGCTGCAAATGAAAGGCCGGGGCAACCCGCGGGGATAAGATGTTACCCGCCCGCCGCCGGCGGCTTGATGTGCTCGTCGCCGAATTCCTCAAACAGATACGCCAGGGACAAGACGAATGTCGCAGGCGCTTTGGCGATGGCGTGTGCGGCGCCGCCCTCAATGGGATTCTTCGCACCGGGGTCGCATCGGGTGAGGTGAGCTTGCAATGAGTCTGGACGATTCTTAGTGTCCGGGCCGATAATTGAACTGAACAAGGCGCCCATGCAAGGAATCTGGATACCATTCTTGTTGATCCTCGGAGCGTGCGCAGGGAGCTTCTTGAACGTGGTTGTTTATCGCCTCCCGCGCGGCCAGAGCATCGTCTTTCCCCCCAGCCACTGCCCCGCCTGCGGGCGGTCAATCCGCTGGTACGACAATATCCCGATCATCTCGTATCTCCTCCTGCGGGGCCGGTGCCGCTTCTGCAAGGGAACCATCTCCCCCCAGTACGTCATCGTCGAGGTGTCGGCGGCGCTGCTGGTCGCCGGGCTGTACGTCTGCTACTACGTGCTGCGAATACGCGACGGGGCCGGAGGGTTCGGTCAGTCCTGGGTCATGTTCGCTTCC
This sequence comes from Phycisphaerae bacterium, assembly GCA_030628445.1. Lineage (GTDB taxonomy): Bacteria > Planctomycetota > Phycisphaerae > SM23-33 > SM23-33 > DAOVQV01. The sequence continues at coordinate 4,714 of DAOVQV010000038.1, forward strand.
CACGCGGTGCTTCTTTGCGGACTGCTCGCCTGCTCCATCATCGACGCCAAACACTGGATCGTCCCGCTGGAAGTATGTTGGTTTGTCTCGTTGGTGGGCCTGGTCTGCTCGGGGGCCGATCCGCACCCGTTCACGGCGACCATCTCCCCCGCCGCCGGTGCGATGAGCCTTGCTGCGGTCGTCGGTATCGCCGTCGCGCTGGCGGGTAAGCACTTCGGTCTGATCCGGGAAAGCTTCATCGACGCGACGGACAAACCCGCGGCCGAACCGGACCGCGCCGCAAATAAGGCGAAAACCAAACCCAAACCGACCGCCGTCGCCTTCACGTCGGCGCACGGTGTCAACCCGCGCAAGGAAATACTGCTGGAGCTTTTGTTTCTGCTCCCGGCGATTGTCCTTGCAGCGGCGGCGCCACTGGTGCTGGTCAAGCTCCAGACCGCCAGGGAGGTCTGGACCGGCCTGTTGGACCCGCAGATAAGCGGGCGGTTCGCCGTCCACTTCCGCGGGGTTCTGGCGGCGCTGCTGGGTTACCTCGTCGGCGGGTTGTGGATCTGGGGGATACGGATACTGGGAACGCTGGTTTTCGGTAAAGAGGCCATGGGCATGGGCGACGTGCATATACTGGCGGGCGTCGGGGCGGTTACCGGATGGATCGTACCGTCTATGGCGTTTTTCATCGCACCGCTGTTCGGGTTGTTGTGGGCGGTGTATTTGTGGTTAGGGCGCGGTCAGCGCGAGCTGCCGTACGGTCCCTGGCTGGCGGCGGCGACACTGGTGGTCATGCTGTTCTACGACGCCTTCGCGGGGTTTGTCAGGCCCTTGGCCCAAACACTTCAGATAATGATCGAGTAGGAGCACAACAATGAAACCGGGGATAGTGAAAAGCTACATACTCGTCGTGCTCACCGGGTTGATTATGCTGGCGGCGGCGCTTCTGGTGATTCTACAGTGGGGTAACAGCTCGTCGTTTTCCCTTTACGGGAAAAATTTCGGCGAGAACGCACCCGGTGGGCTGAACACGGGTCTGATTATGGTCTGCTGTCTGGTGGCCGGACCGGTGTTGCTGGGACTGTGCAAGATCATGATTCGCTCCGGTCTTCAAATCAGGCGGCGCCGCAAAGCAGACGAGGGCAAGACAGAACCCTAAGCCCCCCCGAATCGATGCGGGAAATTAACAAAAACCGCCCGCTGGATAGTGTTATCGGCTCAGCGCGGGACTATAATCCGCCTCGGTGGTATTGGTTTTCATCGGCTCGAAAGGAGTAAGGATCATGACTCGTAGCAGATTGACGCCCCTTGCGGTTGCTTTGCTGGGAGTTTGCTTCATGACGGTCGGGTGCTGCGAAAAGGAACAAAGAGAAATTGCAGCACTATACGCCGAGAAGAACCAGTTGCTGGAGCAGAACCAGCAGCTCCAAGAGCAGATCGCACAGGCCGCCGAGCGAGAGGCCGAACTCTTTGGCCAGGTGGATACCAGGGACAACCAGATAGCTCATATGGATGCGACGGTCCAAAAGCTCAGGGCCCAGGCCGCCGCGCCCCCGCCCCCGGCGCCGAGCCCGCAACCCCAGATACCCCCGCCTGCGCCGCCCGCGCTTACCGCCAAAGGGTGGGAGCAAGGGACATTCGCCGACAAGATCACCGTCGGAAGTGATATCCTCTTCGCGCCCGGGCGGGCGACGCTGACAAAGGCAGGGAGGCGAGCATTGGGGGCGATCACCCGGGACTTGAAAAGATTCTACGCAGAGATGCCCGTTCGCGTATACGGATACACCGACAGCGACCCCATCAAGAAAACCAAGAAGCTCTGGAAGGACAATCTGGATCTTTCGGCCAACCGCGCCATGGCCGTCACTCGATATCTCCTCGCCAACGGCATCGAGGCCCAGAACGTCGAAACCATTGCGATGGGCGCCACAAACCCCATTTCCAGCAATGCAGCGCCGAGCGGGAAGGCCAAGAACCGCCGTGTTGAGATCATGGTCTTAAAGGCCGCCAGCAAATGATCTCGACATAATCTTGGGGTCTACTGTGAGCCAAGGGTGCGGCGGAGCCATTACGAACCGGGTGCGGATTAAGATCCAACGCGAACCGAAAAGTCCGCTGCAACGACGGTCCGATCGCCCAGCAAACCGCATCGCGGCAGCGTGAGCTTCGCAGTCGCCAGTCTGCAAGCTCATCTTGAAAGCAACGCAGGATATGGAAGTCTTACCGTCAATCGATCTGCGTGACGGGGATGTCGTCCGCCTTGCCCAAGGCGATTACGCCCGCCAGACGACCTATTCATCCGATCCCCCGGCCGTGGCAGCCCAGTTGGCGGCCAGCGGCGCAAGATGGATCCACGTCGTCGACCTCGACGCCGCCAGGACCGGAAAACCGACCAACACCGACGCGATCCGTGCAATTCGCCAGGGCGTCGACGTCAAGATCGAACTGGGCGGCGGCGCAAGGAACACTGAAACGATTGATTTCATGCTGGAAGCCCTCGCCGATCGTGTCGTGGTCGGCTCGGCAGCCCTGAAGAACTGGTCGTGGTTTGAGCGGCTCATCCAGCAGCGAGACGACCTCGCCGGGAGAATCGCACTTGGTCTCGACGCACGCGGCGGGACCCTGGCGACAGAAGGGTGGACCAAGCAGACCCAAACGACCCCACTGCAAATCGCTCAGCGCGTTACAGGGCTACCGCTGGGAGCAATCATCTATACCGACATCACTCGCGACGGTATGCTCGCCGGGCCGAACATCGAGGCAACGGCCGAGCTGGTGGCCGCCACCGACGTCCCGGTAATCGCATCCGGAGGCGTAAGCTGCTTGCAGGACGTCCTGGAATGCAAGCGGATCGGCTGCGCGGGAGTAATCATCGGGCGCGCGTATTACGAACGAAAAATTGATCTGCCCGACGCCGTCGAGGCAGCCCACAAGAACTAATTCTTCTTCAGAACTGAAAAAAGTGTTTGATTATCCCCGGTTTCAGTTATTATGAATGCTACGTGGGGTAAACAAATGTCTTGATTCGCCCGTATGGATGGAGCGGGTCTCAATGATGGCGGGTTTCAGGAGTTAGACGTTTACATCCGCTTATTGCTAGGAAGGTAACTCTTATGGACCAAGTTTCAACGACCTCAGACAAGACGACCGATCCGGGCCTTGCCTCAGGCGTGCTTGAGGTAACTGAGAAGGGCTACGGTTTCCTGCGACAGTCGAAGAACGGTTATCGTGCAACGCCGGGAGACGTATTCGTCGGGAAGGATTTCATACGCCAGAGCTGGCTGCGAACGGGCCTGAGCATCAAGGGCAAGGTGGTCCCGCCGGCCAAGAAAAAGGGCGGGCCAAGGCTTGAGGAAATAACCACGGTCAACGGGAAGCCGATAACCGACTACACCGACATCGTTCCCTTCCAGGATCAGACTGTGGTCGATCCGCACCCGCAACTGAAGCTCGAGACTGACGACGGGCCGATGGAGATGCGCGTGTTGGATCTGATCTGTCCGGTGGGCAAGGGTCAGCGCGGGCTGATCGTCGCCCCGCCGCGATCGGGCAAGACCATTCTGCTTCAGCAGATCGCCAACGCCATCGGCGAGAACGACCCGGAATGTTATGTGATGATCCTGCTGGTGGACGAGCGGCCCGAGGAGGTCACCGACTTCCGCCGCCAGTGCCTCAAGTCCGAAGTGGTCGCGTCCAACAACGACCAGGAAGTGGCCAATCACGTCCGCGTCGCCGAGTTCACCATAGAACGGGCCAAGCGGATGGCTGAGATCGGCCAGGACGTTGTCGTGCTTTTGGACAGCCTCACTCGCCTCGGACGCGCCTACAATCGCTACATCGAAACGTCGGGGCGGACCATGACCGGCGGCGTGGACATCCGGGCGCTGGAGAAACCCAAGCGCATGTTCGGAGCGGCCAGAAAAATCGAAGCCGCCGGGAGCTTGACAATCATGGCGACGGCCCTCATCGAGACGGGCAGCAGAATGGACGACCTGATCTTCGAGGAGTTCAAGGGCACCGGGAACATGGAACTCCAGCTCGACCGCAAGCTCGCCGAGCGACGGATCTGGCCGGCTATCGGAATCCCCCAGTCCGGGACGAGAAAGGAAGAACTCCTCGTCGAGCCATGGGCCTTACCGAAGCTGCACATGCTCAGGCGGTACCTGTCCGGCCTGAACGTCGACGACGAGATGCCGCAACTGCTCAAGGCCCTGGAGAAGTTCCCGAGCAACGAGGCCTTCCTGCGGCAGCTCGACGTGCAAAGCTACTAAAAGCCCCCACCAACAAACCCAAGAGAACGGGCGGACCGCTTTTGCGGCGGTCCGCCCGTTATATCTTCACGACAACCTTACACTAGGCCGCCCGCGCCGAGATTACAGCACAGCGTCCTTGGCGGCCTTTGCGATCCGGAATTTCAAGACGGTCTTGGCCGGAATGTGGATTTGCTCGCCCGTGGCGGGGTTGCGACCCATGCGTGCCTTTCGATTGACCAAGACAAGCTTACCGAGACCCGGAATGGTAAACCCGTTCTTCGCCTCCGTATAGGCAAGCTGCACAAGAGCATCCACAAAGGCAGCAGCTTCTTTCTTGTTGATGTCGCAGCCTTCGGCAAGGGCCGACAGCACCTGCGACTTGGTCAACGGTTTCCCCGCAGCTCTCGCGTTCG
>DAOVQV010000142.1 GCA_030628445.1 Phycisphaerae bacterium
CCAGGGACTTGACGAACTGCTCCTGTGTGGGCAGCCTCCATTCGAACAGCTGCTCCATGAAACCCAAATCCGAGGTAAGATGTTCGGATACCTGGGGCTCCATGCCGTCCTTGTTACGCCGTTAAGGGACAATATGGTACCGCTGTGATCTTGTGTCTTTTTCGGTCTTGCGGGGCGTTTTTGTCCTGTCTTTATTCGCACCGGGTGTACTGAAAGATAGTGACGAAGATAGGAGCGGCGCAAAAGCTTGCTGATTAGCGCAGCGAATCGGGGGGGGTAACTGTACCGGCGCCACAAACCTTCGGTACACCCATCGCGCCTGCGTTTCGCCCGGCGGGCGCAAGGTCGTGTCCTACCTGCTCGGGCGCGATCGCAGGCGGGCCAGGTCGGCCCTGGCGAGTTCCACCTTCCCCGGATCCTCCAGTCCCTTTATCGCCAGCTCAAGATGCTCCGTAGCCTGTTCGAACTGGTTCAGGTACCGCCCGTAGATCAGCCCCAGCATGAGATGGATATCCGCGAGGTGCTCATACTTCCCGTAATGCTTCAGGAATCGCTCGTAGGCGTCGGCGGCGGCGGGGTATTGGTTCGATGCCATCAACTGGTTCGCCACGTCGAGCTGCTGCGGGAGGGACAGGAGGGCGTCGTCGGCGATCTGGACAAGCTGGAGGTACTTCGAGGCGGCCTCGGTTAGATCGCCCCTGCGGTGAGCGGCGGAAATGTCCTTTCGAAGCTGCAGTTGGCGACCTGCCGGCGTATCGGCGGGCGGCGGTTCAACCGTTCGGGCCTTGACTTTCCTGGGGCTTTCTCTGCGGAGGGTCGGGCTGACGAAACCGAACGGGTCGAATCCCCGGGTGGCCATCCGCCTGTAGCGCGAACGCCGGCGCGAGGCGCTGATCAGATTCAGGAGGTCGAATGGATCGCGGGGCAGCAATCTCGTCGCAAGCAGCGCGGCCGAAACACCAATCCCGAACACGTACCCGCTGCTGTGGGCCGCGTAGGCGACCCCGCCGGCGTATTGGCCCGCAAACTGCGTGCTGAGCGACATCACCAAGTTGTAGACCAACTGAAACAGCAAGAAAAACAGGCTGGAGATCTCCATCGGCGTCAATATGTAGAAGAAGAAAAACAGGACCGTGACGCGCGTTCGAGGCAGGAGCACCAGGTATGCGCCGGTAACTGCGGAGATCGCTCCGGAGGCGCCCAATACCGGCGCCGTCCCGCTCAACAGTAAGTACCCGACCCCGGCCAGGACCCCGCCGGCAAGGTAAAACGCCAAGTACCCGACGTGACCGAATCGGTCATTGACGGCGTTTCCGAAAATCCAAAGGAACAGCATGTTCCCTATCAGATGCGCCCACCCGGCGTGAAGAAACGTGCACGTAAAGAACTGATGAAGCTGCGGGTTGTCCGGCTGCAGCATCAGTGTGCTGATCCCCATGATGCTTGCACGAGTCATCCCGTGCAGCCCCAGAAAGAACAGACCGACGTTGGCGGCGACCAGGGCGTAGTTGGCCCACGGCCGCCCTCGCATTTGGTAATCGGTGCCTATGGGAATCATCTGAGGCCCTTGGTTTTCTTTTTACGGTATCTCTTGGTGAGGTAAACCCGACGGATTCCACTGTCGCGGAATTATAGCGGATTGGATGAATCGGTTACACCAAAACCCGTACGACGCTTGTCGCCGGGCCGCCTTGCGGTATAGTTACGTCTTACAGCGTGAGGAGGTTCACTGCATGCAGATTCTTGCTTCTTGGTTCGCACTGGACAACCTGGGGGGGTTCTTGCTGCTGGGCTCGGTTGCCGCGATGCTGGTGAGCATATCCAAGGCCGGGTTCGGGGGCAGCATCGGGATCCTTTCGGTTCCGATCCTGATCTACGCATGCGGGGGGAATTCGTTTCTGGCCGTCGGGATCATGCTGCCCCTGCTGATAGGGTGCGACGTTGTGGCGGTGTTTAGTTGGTGGCGTCGCTGGAACCTTCGGGTGGTGCTGCTGCTGCTACCCGGCGCCGTCGCTGGTGTCCTGATCGGTTCTGGCGCGTTGCTGCTGATGCAAAGGACCAGCGCCTCGTCCCGGGGGGGCGTCCAGGAGATACCCCAAGCCGTCTTGAACCTGAGCATCGGGCTAATTGCAATCGGATTCGTGATCCTGCAGGTGTGCAAGTCCCTGCGCAGCAAGCCCATCAGCTTCCGCCCGGTCTTGTGGCATGGCTTGGTTTTCGGCGGTATCGCGGGTTTTACGTCCACGTTGGCGCACGCGGCCGGGCCCGTGACGACCATGTATATGCTCCCCCAGCAGATGCCCAAGGACCGCTACGTCGCCAGCACAGTGCTGTACTACGCGATAGGCAATCAGCTCAAGGTGATTCCCTATATCGCGCTGGGGATGCTTGATGTGAAAGTGTTGACCGCGGCGGCGGCGCTGCTTCCGGCAGTTATCGTCGGCGCGATTGCGGGGCTCTTTCTGCACAATCGCGTCCGCCAAAAGAGCTTTGAGGTCGTGGTCTATTCACTGTTGACGCTGGCTGGGTTCGACCTTATTGCCAGGTCCGTCAAGGTGCTGTGGTCCTAGAGCAATTTAAGGTTTTCTGTTCCGTCCTGGCCGGCTGCGGCTTCGGCTGGCTTCGTCAGGCTGCATCGGCAACCCGCTGGGGTTGCCTGCTTCGCCTTCCTTGTCAGCCTTGTCCTCGCTGGGCCATCACCGGAACATTAAACTTTAAAGTGCTCTAGGCGCCGGCGGATGCCAGTGCTATTCGCCGAGCACCGAATCAATCCGTCGCAGCTCATCGCCCGAAAGCGGCGAAGAGTCGAGCGCAGCAAGGTCCTCCTTGAGCTGGTCCAGCGACGAGACACCCACGAGCACGCTCGTGACCCGTTCGTCGCGCAGGGCCCATGTGATCGCCATCTGCGACAGCGACTGACCTCGCGACCGCGCCAGCTCGGCCAGCTCCCCGATTCGCTCCAGCTTCCCCGTTGATCGCAGGTTCTCGTAGTATTCCCTACCGGCCGCGCCTCTCTTGGCGAGGCGCGAACCTTTCGGTACGCCCTCAAGGTACCGCTCGGACAGCATTCCCTTGTCCAGTACGGAGTAGACGATCACGCCAGTCCCGCCCGCAGCGGCGTGGGCGAACAGATCCGTCTCGTAGGCGCGGTTCAGCATGTTGTACTTGGCCTGGTGAATGGTGATCGACGTGAGGGCGTTCTGCTCCACCAGCTCAATGGCGTCCAGGAATTGCGGGGCTTTGTAGTTGCTTACACCGGCGTACAGCGCCTTACCCGACCGGACGATGTGGTCCAGCGCGCCCATCGTCTCCACCAGCGGCGTTTCGGGATTGGGTCGGTGATGATAGAAGATGTCCACGTAATCCAGCCCTAACCGCTTGAGCGACTGATCGAGGCTGGCGATCAGGTACTTTCGGCTCCCGCCCGTACCATACGGCCCGGGCCACATGTCAAAACCGGCCTTGGTCGAGATGATCAGCTCATCTCGCGGTAAGTCGCCCAGCACCCGACCGAACAGAAGCTCACTGTTTCCCGGCGGGTCGCCGTAGTTATTGGCCAGGTCGAAGTGCGTCACGCCGTGATCAAACGCCCAGTAGACGCACCGGCGGCAGAGCTGTTCGTTACCCTTATCCCCCAAGCTCTGCCACATTCCCAGCGACATCGCCGGTAAGAGCAAACCGCTGCGACCGCAACGACGATACGGGAGCTTCTCGTATTGGTCCGGGTCGAATTGCTTGGGCGTTTGCTTTTTCGCCATTCGCCGCCCTCAGATCGCCAGGGAAGTGTACTGTCTGCTCCCGAAGCTGAGCCACCACTCGCGGGCCGCCTTCACCCCCGCCCGGTCGGGCGAGAAATCCTTCCCGACCAACTTGCCCAACGCCTCCGCTGCCGCGCATCGCAAGGCGGCGTTGGTTATCTCATCCTCCATGTCTCCGATGGTGACCTGCTGGGCGAGGTAGTAGGCGGCCCGAGTATCGCCAAGTTTCCCCAGTTGACGCACCACCAGCGTCCTTAGCTCAAGTGCATCCGGCGCGCCTTCGGGTGTGCGGTAGCTCTCGAGGATCCGCAAAAGCCCCTCCAGGGACGCCTCGGCGAACCCCGCCAGCTCGGCGACCTTCTCGGTGCGTTCCCGTTCGTCCCAGGCGGCGAAGTTGGCGTAGATGGCGTTGGAGAGTTTGCTGACCTTCCGCGCACTTACCTGGTCGGGCTCGATGCTTTGGTTCCTCTGCGCCGCAGCAGCAGGTTCCGCCGCCTTCGACTTCAGCCCGGCCCATTTTGTGAGCTTATCCAGTAGCCGTTGCTCCGGGTCGCTCACCTGACCGTCGACTGCCGCCATCGACGCCATCAGTTGAATGGCACGCTGCGCCGCCGGACCGCCACGCGGTAAGGTAACCTTCTTGGGGTGTTCCTTGAACTGCTTGACCAGCCGGCGAAACTCATCCTTGCTCACGCCGAGCTGCTCCCGCAGGCGGTGGATAAAACCCCGCTCATCCTCCGTTAGCTTCCCATCCGCCAACGCCATCACCAACACGTTCCGCAAATCCCGCTTCGTCTCTTTGCTCATCGCTTGGACTCCTTACTGCGACGGGTTGCATTCTACGGCCAAAGGGATGGGAATGAAAGACGGGCCGGTCCCACAATCTCCATGTCGCGCACCGAAGCGCGGCGGATTTGCCAACCCGCCGCGCGGTGCAGAAGATCTTGGGTTAGTGGTGTTACTTCTTCCTCGACCGCTTTTTGGTCTTGCGTGTTTTCTTGCGCCGTGGTTTGGCGTTGAGTTTTTCTTTGATCGCCGCTTGTGCTGCGGCGAGGCGGGCGA
>DAOVQV010000109.1 GCA_030628445.1 Phycisphaerae bacterium
GAGCAGGGTGGAGGGTCGCAACACGATCCTGTGGCTGATTCCCGAGGGCGTCTACGTCAAGAAGGGCGATAAGCTCGTGGAACTGGACGGCAGCAAGCTTGGCGACCAGAAGATCCAGCAGCAAATCGTGGCGCTCAACGCCCAGGCCTCCTTTGTCCGCGCCCGGGAGAATCGCGCCGTCTCGAAAAGCCAAGGCGTGAGCGACGTGGACCAGGCGGAATTGACGTACAATTTCGCCAAGCTGGACCTGAACAAGTATCTCGCCGGGGAGTATCCGCGTGAAATTCAGCAAGCCGAGGCCGAAATTACCACCGCCACAGAGGAACTACAACGAGCCGAGGACAAACTGGATTGGTCCACACGCCTTGCCCAGGACGGTTACATCACCAGGCCAGAACTGCAGGCCGATCAGCTCGCCTGCAATAAGACCCAGCTCAATCTGAAACTGGCCATCGGGAAACTGGACCTGCTCAAGACGTACACCCACGGGCGACAGGTTGAGCAGCTCGAAAGCGACGTCGAGCAGGCGAAGATGGCTTTAGACCGGGTCACGCGCAGGGCCGCGGCCGATATGGCCCAGGCCGAGGCCGAACTGAAGGCCAAGGAGTTGGAGTACAAGAACCAGCAGTCCAAGCTCGCGAAGGTCCAGCAGCAGATAGACAACTGCGTGATCCTGGCTCCGGTGGGCGGAATGGTTGTGTACGCCACGACCGGGAGGGGGCACTGGCGGCGTAACGTGGAGCCGCTGGACGAAGGACAAGACGTCCGCGAGCGCGAGGAGCTGATCTATCTTCCGACGACCTCGTCCATGATCGCCGAGGTGAAAGTCCACGAGTCCTCCCTGCGAAAGATCCGCGAGGGCCTCCCGGTCCGCGTCCACGTGGAGGCCCTCCCGGACCGACAGTTCATCGGGCGAGTCGGGAAGATCGGGCTGCTTCCGGATGCCCAGAGCGCGTTTCTCAACCCGGATCTGAAGGTTTACGCCACGCAGATCTATATCGAACAGGACGCCGGGGATCTCCGTGTGGGGATGACCTGTCGGGCTGATATCATCGTCGCCGAATACGCCGACGCGATCTACGTCCCGGTACAGTCGGTCACCCGGGTCGGGACCCAGCACATGGTCTACGTGATGGGTTCAGACAGCGTCGAGGCGCGCGACGTGAAGGTCGGGCTGGACAACAATCGCATGATCCGGATCCTCGAAGGCCTCAGCGAGGGCGAGAAGGTGCTCTTGAACCCGCCTTTGGCGCCATCCGAAGCCGCCCAACCCCCTCCAATGATTCTCCAGGACCTCCCCGCGAGCACTACTCAACCGGCCCCCGTGGGCGACGACAGCGCGACCAGCCAACCGACGTCCAGGCCCTCGTTCGACCGCAGTAAGCTGCGAAGCATGTCGCCAGACCAGCGCCGAAAATTCATCGAGACCCTCACGCCCGAGCAGCGCGAGCAGCTTCGCAGCAGGCAAGGCGGCACCGGCCGACGCAGGCGCGACCGGGAGCAGCAGTAGGACAGCGCCATGGCCAGTCAGACCGCGCAAAGTCTGGTCGTACTGGAGGATGTCCATAAGATCTACGCCATGGGCACGCAGCAGGTCCGCGCTCTGGGGGGGGTGAGTCTGTCGATCGACACGGGCAGCTTCTGGGCCATCATGGGGCCGAGCGGGTCGGGCAAGAGCACGATGCTGAACCTCCTGGGATGCCTCGATCGGCCGACCTCCGGGCACTACATCCTCAACGGCCAGGACGTTGCTCTGCTGGACGATGATAAGCTCAGCGAACTGCGCCTGCGCCAGTTGGGGTTCATCTTCCAGAGCTTCAACCTGATTCCACAGCTGACCGTCCAAGAGAACATCGAGCTTCCGCTTTACTACCTCGGGTGGGAGGCCCGGCCCAGCGCCGAGCGGGCCAGGGAGCTGGCCGAGTTGGTCGGCCTGGCGGATCGCTTTTACCATCGGCCCATGGAGCTTTCGGGCGGTGAGCAGCAGCGAGTCGCGGTGGCCCGCTCGCTGGCGAACGACCCCGTGGTCCTGCTGGCGGATGAGCCCACGGGGAACCTCGACACGGTCACCGGGAGGCAGATCATGGAACTGCTGGCCGAACTCAACAACAAGCAGGGCAAGACCATCCTGATGGTGACGCACGAGCCGGACATCGCCACCTACGCCACCCACCATCTTCACCTGCGGGACGGAAGGATCGATCGCTGGGAAAAGACCAGCTGATGCAGCACTCCCGGATATTCCGCAACGTCCGCCTTGGGATCAAGAACCTGATGATCCACAAGCTGCGGTCCGGGCTGACGGTCCTGGGCATGGTGTTCGGCGTCGGTAGTGTCATCGCGATGCTCTCGGTCGGCGAAGGCGCCTCTCGAGAAGCCATGGAACAGATCCGCAAGCTCGGGAGCAACAACATCATCATCACGGCGATGAAGCCTGTCGAAGACGACTCGGCGAGTATTCAACGGGTTAGGATGAGCATATACGGTCTTCTCTACGAAGACGAGAGGCGGATTCGCGAGACGATACCCACCGTGCAGCAAACCGTCCCGATCAAGCTGATTCGAAAGGACGGGTATTTGGGTGAACGGTCAATGGAACTACGGATCGTCGGGACCACCCCGGACTGGTTCGAGCTTGTTGCCCGGAAGGTCCTCGCTGGGCGCGTCCTGAGCCAGCGAGACACCGAGAAGAAGGCAGCCGCGTGTCTGTTGACCGAGCACGGCGCGAGGCGCCTGCTGGCCACACAGAACACGATCGGCGAGTCCGTCCGGATCGGCCCCGACCACTTCGAGGTCGTCGGGATCATCCAAACCGAGACGGCCAGCGGGGGAATCCAGACCCCGGACCAGGAGGTCGACGCGTATATCCCGCTGAACGTCGCCCGCGAACGATACGGGGACATGGTCGTCCGCCGGACGGCCGGGGCCCAGGAGCGGGAGCTTGTCGAACTGCATCAGGTGCTGGTGCAGGTCCGGTCGATCGACCAGGTCGAATCGACTGCCGAAGCGATCGAGAAGATGCTTAGACACTTCCACCAGAAGAAGGACTATCGCATCAGCGTCCCCCTTGCCTTGCTGAAACAGGCGGAGGCCACCAAACGCACCTTCAACATCGTCTTGGGATCCATCGCCGGGATCAGCCTGCTGGTCGGGGGGATCGGGATCATGAACATCATGCTGGCGACCGTCACGGAGCGGACGCGCGAGATCGGTATCCGCAGGGCGATCGGCGCCAAGCAAAGGCAGATCATCGGACAGTTCCTGATCGAGACCATCGTCCTCTCGACCATCGGCGGGCTGATAGGGATCGTGATCGGAGTGCTCATCCCCTGGGTCATCACTGTCCTGGCCCAGATGCCCACGATCGTCACGTCCTGGAGTATTCTGCTGGCGCTGGGAATCAGCGTCAGCGTGGGGATCATCTTCGGGCTTTACCCGGCCGTCCGCGCAGCCAGGCTGGATCCGATCGCGGCCTTGCGGCACGAGTAGGCCCGCCGGACGACCCCCGCATCGTCGATTCGCAACACACGCCGCTCAGTTGACAAGCTTCCTTGCGGCGGCGAATTAGCCCTGCAGAGCACTTTAAGGTTTAATGTTCCGGTGATGGCCGAGCGAGGACGAGGCTGACAAGGAAGGCGAAGCAGGCAACCCAGTGGGTTGCCGATACAGCCTGACGCAAGTCAGCCGAAGCCGCAGCCGGCCAGGATGGAACAGAAAATCTTAAATTGCTCTAGCCTTTGCCCGACCAGCGGGAGCCTCGTATGAGCGATCGTGGTGTGATCTTCGACATGGACGGCGTGCTGGTGGACAGTTACCAGGCGCACTTCGTCTCCTGGAGCCGGATGGCGGCCGAGCGCGGGCTAGTGATAACGCAAGAGCAATTCGCCGCCACCTTCGGCCGCACAACCCGCGAGATTATACGCCAGCTCTGGTCCGATCGGATCGGCGAAGATGACATCGCCCACATGGATGAGCTCAAGGAGCAGATCTACCGCGAGGTTTTACTGGCGGATTTCCCCCAGATGGACGGCGCCGGTGAGTTGCTGGGGGCCTTGAGCGAGGCCGGGTTCCTGCTGGGGATCGGCTCGTCAGGCCCGCCCCAAACGTCCAGGTCACACTGAAGCGTCTGACCAATGCCCACCTCATCGCCGTAACCGTCGACGGAGCAGAAGTCACTGGCGGTAAACCAGATCCCGAGGTTTTCCTGACGGCGGCCCGGAAGCTCGCCGTCCCCCCTTCCCGATGTGCGGTAATCGAAGACGCCCCCGCCGGTATCGAGGCCGCCCGCCGCGCCGGGATGGTCGCTATCGCAATCACCGGCACGACCACGCGCCGGCAACTCAACGCCGCCGATCTGATCGTAGATTCCCTCCGCCAACTGACGCCGCAAGCAATCGACAAATTGATAGAGCAACAAGCCAAATAACCCCCAGCCAACAACCGATATCAAAGCACGCCGTCGAACGGTTCGGCGTTGAGGTTCTGACAGCCGCAATAAAGGCAGCGGCCGTGACGGGTGGACATGGTCCGATCGCACTTCGGGCAGCGATAGATGTTCTTGGGTTTGCTGATCTTCCCGTCGGCCCGTCCGTCTTGCAGATCAATCTGGCGGATCCGCTCCATGAGCTGCTCTTCTGTCAGGCCGCTCTGCTCCTGGATGAGCGACCACAGGGCAGTTGTTATCAGCACCAGCTTCTCGAACCGCTCCGACATCTCCCGCAGCTGCGAGCTGAGTGCGGCTACCTCCTTCGCCCCGTGCTTAGCTTTGTCCTCGGCCTCGTTGATCCGCTGCGCCTGATGTGCGTAGTACAGCATTCCGCCCAATCCCAACATCGCCTAACCTCCCATCTGCGCCCTGCTTCAGGTCCAAGCCCTACGTGGGCTGATCCGGCCAGTCGCCGCTAAAGACACTAACCGCCGGGCCGGTCATCGTGATCGAGTAATCTTCACCGACGCTGATTTCAAGGTCGCCGCCCTGCATGACAACGGTGATATTACCATCGCACAGGCCCAGCCGGTGCGCCACGGCCGCCGCTGCGCTGGCACTGGTCCCCGAGGCCAGCGTATAACCTGCCCCCCGCTCCCATATCTCAATCTGGATCTTTCGGCGGTCCAGGACCTTCATGAACTGCACGTTCGTCCGGTTGGCGAAGCGAGGGTCCGACTCTATCGGCGGGCCGTACTTGCAGGGATCGACGGCGCCGAGATCATCGCACAGAATCACGCAGTGCGGATTACCGATCGTCGCGGCGCAGAACCTGAAGGTCTTACCGGCGGCAGTGATTTCCTCGTCGAGGACCTCTCGCCCCTCACCGGTCACGGGGATGTCCCGCGACTCGAAGCTCACCGTTCCCATCTGGACGGTAATGCTCCGACCGCCCTGGCGAACCTGGCACAGGACCGGGCCGCCTTTGGTGACCACCTCGAACGCCGTGTCGGTTACCTTCCCCGTGTCCCACAGATACCGTGCGAAGATCCGAAGCCCGTTACCGCTCTTCTCCGCTTCCGTCCCGTCGGGGTTGAAGATGCGCAGCCCAAAACTTCCACCTTCGCCGCCGATCGGCCCGAACAGAAGCCCGTCGCTACCAACGCCACGGTGGCGGTCGCATATCCGCTGAATCTCCGCTTCGGTGGGGCACTGACCCGCATCGGGGGCGTCCAGCACGATGTAGTCGTTCCCCAGCGCGTGATATTTGTAGAAACGCATCGCCTAGACTCCGGATCGCATCGGACATGAGTATACCGCCCCAGGGAGATACCTCAAGCACGGCGGATCGCCGTGGCGGCGACTTTCCCCCCCGGTACCTCGCCACCCCCCTACCGGCCCCTTCCGCCCGGGTGGGCTTACCCCACCTGGAGCTCCTTCCTGCGACGCTCCAGTTGACTGCGCAGCCGTTCGAGAATAGCTGAGTGCATCTGGGAGACGCGGCTCTCAGAGAGGTCCAGCGTCTGGCCGATCTCCTTCATCGTCATCTCCTCGAAGTAATACAACAGGATGATCAGCCGCTCCGCACGACTCAGCCCGCGCGTCACCAGCTCCTTCACGTCCTTGCGCTCCACCGCCTC
>DAOVQV010000246.1 GCA_030628445.1 Phycisphaerae bacterium
AGTCTACGCCGTCGGCGATGATCCAGACGGACAGGGCGATTCGCTGACAGATAGGCTGGCGGCCAATTACACCCCACTTCAGGGCCTGGCGATTATGGTCTTCATCCTCATCAGCTCACCGTGCGTGGCGACCGTGGCCGTTACCCTGCGCGAGAGCGGATCGTGGAAATGGGCGGCACTGCAGTGGGGATACCTGACCGTCCTGGCGTGGGTCATCACGGCCGCGATGTATCAACTGGTAAGTGCAAGCGGGCTGGTTAGTGGAATGGTAAGCACCTAAGCTGCGTGCAATAAAAATTGAAGATTGCACGCAGCTAGAGCAGCAGAACAGTAGAAAGTGGAGAGTTGAAACAGCCCAGTGTCACGCAATTAAAGCCGAAACCGCTCTGGTGCGGTCTACTGTCTCCTTTCTACTTTCTCAAACACTATTCAAACATTGTTGCAGACAGCTTAGAGACACGACCGCATGTGGCAGAACGTGATAGTCGGTCTGATTGTGCTGGCGGGCGCCACCGGGGTAGTCTGGTTCGTATATCGCCTGGTGACCGGGAGGGGCTCGTGCGAGTGTAGGCGGTGCCCCTACAAGCACACATGCGAAGTCCCCGAGGCCCAGCAGCGCGAGGGGGATTCTCTGAAGTAAGGCGGTCAGGTTTGATAGCGCGCCGGATCGGTCGCACCGGCGTCGGCGAAGCCTTCCAGGCGAAGGCGGCACGCATCGCATCGCCCGCAGGCGGCGCCGTCGCCGGTAGGGTCGTAGCAACTGTGCGTCAGCGAGTAATCCACGCCGAGCCCCAACCCCGTGCGGATGATCTGGCCCTTGGTCATATCCAACAGCGGCGCGTGGAGCTTGAACTTACCGGCACCCGTGCAGGCGGCCGCGGTCGCCAGATTCGCCAGACGCTCGAAGGCGTCAAGAAACTGGGCCCGACAGTCCGGATAGCCGCTGAAATCAACCTGATTGACGCCGATGAAGATGTCGAAGGCGCCGATCACCTCCGCATACCCCAGCGCCACCGACAGGAAGATCGTGTTGCGCGCGGGGACGTATGTGACGGGGATTTCCGGGGTCGCCGGGCGGTCCTTGGGCACGTCGATTTCGTCGGTCAAGGCGCTGCGGCCGAAACCGCCGGCAGCTGACAGGTCGATCTTAACGATGCGATGCTCGACGGCGCCCAACGACTTGGCGACCTTCCTTGCCGCCTCCAGCTCAAACCTGTGCCGCTGGCGGTAATCGAAGGTCAGTGCATGGGGACAGAACCCGCTGTCGGCCGCAACCGCCAGCGTCGTCGCCGAATCCAACCCGCCACTGAGAAGCACGACCGCAAGTTTGTCCTTATTGTCCGCCATTGACTGAATCGATGCAGTGCGCCGCAGCCGGCCTGAACGGTGCAGGAAGCCTTAAACTACTGTAGAAAGTACTTCGGACGGTACTGGGAATCAATCACCCTGCTGGTTTGCGATATGACAGTCCCGCAGATATGGTAGTATGCGGCGTCCGCTGGCTTGGCGCTCGCGGTTGGTTGGTTCCGCAACGCTGAGATGCTTACTATCCGCTCGCTTGGCGCTGGCGGCTGGTTGGTCCCGCAACGTTGAGACACTTACCAGCCGCGAGCGCTAAGCGAGCGGATAGGACTGGTAAGTCCAAATAGGAAACCTCGACAATGGCGAATATCGAAACTTTCGACAACCCGCATCCGCAGCGAGATTACGTCATCCACCACGTCGCGCCGGAGTTTACGTCGCTGTGCCCAAGAACCGGACAGCCGGATTTCGGGACCATCGAGATAGAATACATCGCCGATAAGCTCTGCGTTGAACTGAAGAGCCTGAAACTCTACCTGCAGAGCTACCGCAATGAGGGCGTCTTCTACGAGGACGTGGTCAATCGAATCCTGGACGATCTTGTGTGTGCGTCCCGCCCCAGGCGCATGAAGGTGACAGGGAAGTTCACACCACGCGGCGGGATGAACTCCATCATAACGGCCGAGTACACGCACCAGGGCTGAGGTCCTCTAATACCTTTTGAACCGCCCCGCCAACATCTATAATGCCCCAACACACTTGTCGGATTTGCTCCATGGACATCGACACCGTACTAGGGACCATAGTCATCACCGCAGCGCTGATAGTGCTGACGGGGCTGGTACTCTGGAGCCGACGGACGATTGAGAAGATCTCGCGCCGCGGGCCCACCTCCGCCCGCCAGATCATGAAGGACCTAGACGACGCCCGCTAAGCAATCCATCCCCGCAGAGCTGTCCCGGGAGCTGTCCCTGTTCCAGATAACCATGATGGGGCTGGGGATGATGATCGGCGCCGGGGTGTTCATCGGGATCGGAATATCCATGCGGGAGGCCGGGCCCGGCGGGGTGCTGCTGACCTTTGCGCTGACCGGGCTGATCGCGCTGTTTACCGCCATGAGCTTCGCCGAGCTTTCCAGCGCGATCCCTCGGGCGGGCGGGGCGTATAACTTCGCACGGATCGCCTTCGGGCGCGGCCCGAGCTTCCTCGCCGGGTGGATGGAATGGTTCGCCTCGTGCGTCGCCGGAAGCTTGTACGCAGTCGTATTCGCCACGTACACGTTGAGGTTCTTCACCGCCCTGGGCCTGCTGGACTGGGTCCCGATACACATAGAACTGCTCGAACGGCTCGTCGCCATAGCAGTGGCCGGGTTCTTCCTCTATATCAACTACCGCGGCGCGTCGGAGACGGGGAAGGTGGGGGTGTTTTTCACGCTGGGGCAGATGCTGTTCGTCCTTTCGATCGCGGCGGCCGGGATTATCACAGCCATCCTCGACCCGCAGCGGATCGAGAACTTCCGGCCCTTTTTGAACCCCGACGGCGGGTGGGTGAATCTGCTTGCGACGATGGGGTTCATCTACGTCGCCTTCGAGGGCTTCGAGGTGATCGCCCAGGCCGGCGACGAGACGGTCGAGCCCAAGAGGAACCTGCCCAAGGCGATGATCTATTCCGTCTTTATCGTCACGCTGACCTACGTGGCGGTTTCGTTCGCCACTGTTGTTGCGGTAAAAGCTGGAAGCGCCGGCGTGGACGGGCCTGTCTGGAGGTGGATCGGGGCGGGGGGGAAGTATGGATTCGGCAATGCGGTGGCGAAGCTGCTGCCGTCCGGGTTCCTGGGGCACATGCTGGTTGCGCTTGCGGTGATCTTCTCATCCACCTCAGCGCTGAACGCGACGATCTACTCGGCGA
>DAOVQV010000384.1 GCA_030628445.1 Phycisphaerae bacterium
CCCGCGCGGGTCAAGGGCGCAATTCGCCCGATGCTGCGAGTCGGAAGGTCGCCCGGCAGGGGCGATGAGGGTGCAACGTGTACGGGAGTTGGTGTATCATTTGACCCGCCCCACAACACGCCAACTCGATAGGAACAGACAATGAACAAACCGCACGCCGAGCGACTGCTGAAGTTCTACAGCGACCATCTGCACGAGGTGATCGTCCCGTTCTGGGCGGACCGCGGGATCGACCGCCAAGACGGGGGGTACTTCACCTGTTTCGACAATACGGGCGAACGGCTCGTCAGCACGGACAAATACGTCTGGTCGCAGGGCCGGTTCGTATATGTCTTGTCCGCCCTCGCCGAGCTGACCGGCCGCACCGAACCGCACCTCTCCGACGCCAGATGGGGCGTCGACTTCCTGCGGAAACACTGCCTGACCCCAAACGCCCACTGTGCGTTCCTGCTGACCAAACAAGGCGAGCCGAAGGAACCGACACCCGGGGGCGGGTTGGAGGTAAGCACGTACGCCGACTGCTTCGTGGCGGGCGGGTTCGCAAAGTACGCCGAGCAGGCGGGCGATCAAGAAATCCTGGACGCGGCCGTCCGGATTTACGATTCGATTCTCCGGCGAATCGATGCCGGGACCTTCAAGACCGAACCATACCCGCTACCGCCCGGGTACAAGGCCCACGGCGTGGCGATGATCGCGCTGAACACCGCCCAGGAGCTGTCCGCGGCGATGGGACGCCTCGGAGATGCTCGGCTCGGCGAGATAAGCAACAGATGCGCCGCGTTTGTCACCGAGATCATGGGCAAGTTCGTCGCAGACGGCCTCGTCCGTGAAGCTGTCGGGGCGGACGGCGAGCGGCCGGACAATATCATTGGGCGGTACGTCAATCCGGGGCACATCACCGAGAGCATGTGGTTCATCATGCATCACGGGCGGGCGACGGGCGACGAGGAGTTAATCGCCAAGGCGGCGGGGCTGGTAAAGAGCGCATTTCGGCTCGGATGGGACGATCAATACGGCGGGCTGTTTCAATACGTCGACAAGGACGGCGGTAAGCCCGCCGGGGCCACGGCCGGGATCGAAAGCTGTCCGATGATCCCCATGCTCGCCTCCGATTGGGACGCCAAGCTGTGGTGGGTCCATTCGGAGGGGCTGTACGCATCCCTGCTGGGACATGTCCTGACCGGGGACGATGAGTTACTTCGGATGCACGACAAGCTGCATGAATACACGTTCGGAACGTTCCCCAATCCCCACAAGGACGTCGGTGAATGGATTCACATTCGCGGACGCACGGGCGACCCCGTCGACAAGACCGTCGCACTTCCCGTCAAGGACCCGATGCACATCTGGCGAAACCTGATCTTGCTGATCCATCTGTTGAGAGAAATCGCCCGGTAGAGCAGCAACCTACTGCTCAGCGGAACTAACGCCCCGGCGGCCCGAAGTCTTCGATAGCCTTGATGATCGG
>DAOVQV010000003.1 GCA_030628445.1 Phycisphaerae bacterium
ACCTGCTTGCAGCAGCACGGCAAGATCGACTGCTGCGCTTTGGGCTGTGGCATCCCAGCCCACCCGGAAGCTATACTTATCGTACAGTGCCACAAGACACGACACAGCAAGATCGGTTGGACCTGGCTCTGGCGGCGGAGCTTCAGGCGGCGCTGCTCCCGAAGCAGTGCCCCACCGACTGTCCGCACCAGGTCGCAGCGGCTCGCAATCGGATGTGCAGGGCCGTGGGGGGCGATTTCTATGATTTCATTCGAATCAACGAAGATCAGATCGCCATCGTCATCGGCGACGTTGTAGGGCACGGCGTCCGCGCGGCGCTGATGATGGCCCAGATCATGGGATACCTACGATCCCGCCCGCCGGATATCTCCAGGCCCGCACTGGCCGTCGCCGCCGTCAACAGAATGCTGATCGACCTGGGCGGAAGGATCGAATCGGTCACGCCATGCTCGATGCTGTATGGGGTCATCGACGCCCCGAGCGGGATCGGTTTCTTCGTCAACGCCGGGCATCCCCCGCCGATGCTCCACCAAGGCGGCAACTGCGAAGCATTAGGGTTCGCAGATCGCAACATCCTGTTGGGAATCGAGGACTTCCAGCCCAAGGAAACATGCCTGACATTCACACCGGGCCAGCGCCTGGTCCTCTATACTGACGGGTTACTGGAGGCGGTCAACACGAACCAGGAGCATTTCGGGCACAGACGCTTGCACCAGGTAATCACCCGGGGCGTCGACACCAGCCCCGGGACATGCGCCGAAGCGGTGTTCGAGGCGGTCCAGCAGTTCCGTCAAGGCGCCGTACAAACCGACGACGAGACGATTATCGTGATCGACCGCGTCTAGAGGGTGCTACACCACGCCCTGGGCCATCATGGCGTTGGCGACTTTCATGAACCCAGCCACGTTTGCGCCGATGACCAGATTGCCCGGGCGCCCGCATTCGTCCGCCACGGAGACGCACTGATCGTATATGCTCTTCATGATGCCCTGCAGTCGAGAATCGACCTCCTCGAACGTCCAGTTCAATCGCATGGAGTTCTGGGTCATCTCCAGTGCGCTTACGGCGACTCCGCCGGCGTTGGCGGCCTTGGCCGGTCCGAACGAAACACCGCCATCCAGGAAAACGGCGATCGCCTCCGGCGTCGAAGGCATGTTGGCGCCCTCGCCGACCGCCTTGCACCCGTTCTTAAGAAGTGTCCGTGCAGCGGCTTCGTCGATCTCATTCTGCGTGGCACAGGGCAAGGCCACGTCGCAAGGGACCGTCCATATCCCGCCGCGAGTCTCGTCGTAGACGGCAGAAGAGTGCTGGGCGGCGTATTCCTTGATTCGCTTGCGCTGGACCTCCTTGAGCCGCTTTACGGTATCGAGCTTGATTCCCTCCTCGTCGAGCACGTATCCGTTGCTGTCGGAGAGGGCGACGACCTTCGCTCCGAGCTGTTGGGCCTTTTCGGCCGCGTGAATCGCGACGTTCCCGGACCCGGAAACCACGACCTTCAGTCCCTCCCACGACATCCCGCGTTCGGCGAGAAAGTGCGAGACGAAGTACACCAACCCATACCCGGTAGCCTCGGTCCGGACAAGCGAACCGCCCCAGTCCGCGCCCTTACCGGTCAGCACCCCGGAGAAGGTGTTGGTCAACTTCTTATACTGTCCGAACAGGTATCCGATTTCCCGATCGCCGACCCCGATGTCCCCGGCCGGAACGTCCACGTCGGGACCGAGATGGCGGAAGAGCTCGCTCATGAAACTCTGACAGAATCGCATCACCTCGGCGTCCGACTTACCCTTTGGGTCGAAGTCGCTCCCGCCCTTACCCCCGCCGATAGGCGTAGTAGTCAAAGCATTCTTGAAGATCTGCTCGAAACCGAGAAACTTTATGATCCCCAAATAAACCGACGGGTGGAAACGCAATCCGCCCTTGTACGGGCCGATCGCGCTATTGAACTGGACGCGAAAGCCGCGGTTCACTTGGACGGCGCCCTTATCATCGGTCCAGGGGACCCGGAACATTATCTGTCGCTCCGGTTCGACGAGGCGCTCCAGGATTCGCCCGCGCACAAGCTCAGGATGCTTGTCGATGACAATTGAGACAGAATCGACGACTTCCCGGACGGCCTGAATGAACTCGCCCTCCTGCGGATTTCGCGAGATGACGGTTTCCATTACGCTTTCGGCGTAAGCGGCCGATCCCTTCGGGTGATTCATCTCGGCGCTCTCCTTTCTACGAACATGTAGTGGCTCGCGGTCCCATCCTGCGCATGACTTGGCGATAGGTTAACGACATCGGCGACCGTCGCCAAAAGAAATCCCCCCCAAACTGTCGAATTACGCCGGCGGGCACTGGGGGTACGTAAGAAAAGCTCGCAACGGGTCTTAGCAGACGCGCCCCGGGCCGGTACTACTGAGGACGAGCAGCACGCCTATAATTCATGTGGTGATAAGTGCAGGTAAGCGCCCAGACCTGCCTGCCCGGCTGATGAACCCAGCCGGGCAGACCTCGGTCCGGGCAATCATCCGTGATGTATACGAACTGCCGGCGCCGTCCGGCAGCTTAAGCAAACTGCTCTTGCAGCAGCTCGACTACCTCTTTGGCCCGCACGGACCTCGTGCCCAGCGGGGTCATCCAAGTTAAGGTCCCTCCGGCGGCAAGCAGAGACTCCATTTTCTTCACTGCAAGAACAACCGACGAATGGTTCTTACCCATGAACCGTCCGATTTCGGGGAAGCTCATCCTCGTGTGGCGCCGAGCGAGAAACATAGTGACCATTCTGGCGACGGAAACGGTTCGAGTTCTGCGGGTGGAATGCAAATCGGCCGGCGTTATCCCGAAGAAGGCCCCCCCCACCGCTTCGATGTCACCTAATGTAATGGCGCTGTCGGTCCGGGCGAGGTGATCCGCCAGCGCCTCGCGGGCTAGTTCGATCTTCACCTTCCCGCCCTCCAGGGCCGACATCGCCGCCAGCTTAATAAGCGCCCCTTCCAGCTCGCGCACAGAGCCTTTGATATGGGCGGCTATGTACTCCAAGACCGCCCGCGGGACCTGCAGCTTCATCTTCCTGGCCCGGCGGCGAAGGATCTCCAATCGCGTCGCCCGATCCGGCGCATCGATCTTCACGACGATACCTGCAACGAATCGGTTGACTAGTTGCTCTATCAGATCCCCCAGCAGACGCGGATGGGCGTCCGAGGCCATTACGATCTGATTTCCAGCCGTCTGGATCGCGTTGAAAGTGTGCAGAAACTCCTCCTGCGTAGCCTTCTTGGCCGAGAGGAAATGCACATCGTCGATCGCCAGAAGCCCCAGCTTCCGGTAGCGCCCGCGGAATTCGGCGTAGTTGCGCTTTCGAACCGCGGAGATATATTCATTGGTAAACTGCTCGGCGGTGACATACCGCCAGCGTCCAGCCCTGCCGTTCCCGTTGCGTTTGGACAGCTCGCGGCAGATTCCCTGCAGTAAGTGTGTCTTTCCCACACCGCACGAGCCATAGATGAACAATGGGTTAAAGGCGCTGCCTTGTCCGCCGGCAAGAGCCAAGGCGGCCGAATACGCCAGCTTATTGGACTTCCCGACAACGAACTCTTCCAGGCGATGCCTCAGCTCGGTGGGCTCGACGGGTCCGCGCGGTCGGGCCCGGCCCGTCGTAGCCTTGGCGACGATTTCAGCCTGCATGTCCAGCTGGCCCTTGCGCAGCCGCCCGGACAGCGTCGGATCGATCATCACCACCACCTCACGGTCCTGACCGGTTTGCCCGCGGGCGGCTTCGGCAATCTGGCGGCGATAGTGTGTCTCAATCCAGTTGGCGACAAAGGGATTCGGGACAAGAACTTTGACGTGCCCGTTCTCGATACTGAGCTGTGCCCCGTGCTTGAACCAAGCGTTGTACTTCTGGGGACCGATGCGCTCTTGCAGGTCCGCAAGAACCGCCTCGAGAACGCCTGTCTGTGCGCACACCGCCTCCGCCAATGTGCTCATAAGCTAATCCCTCATTCACAACAGACTGTTGAGAACGGCGGGGTCACCCACTTACCGCCGCCCAACCGCTTTGGATCGCTCCGAAAAATCCTGCTCCTAAAACGACCTCTCCTGCGGCCCGGTATCTTCCCGACAACCAGCCGAGGACAGGCAGTATTCTTCAAGGATCCTAAAACACCCGCCCGGTTACGAACTGACTGTCAGGCGCATTGGAAATTTAAAGCTGATCCGCGTATCGGTCAATCACAAAGACGCCGTTTTGTTATGCACACCGTCCAACATCTTCACCTGTGGTCCCTTGTCGCGAAAAAAAAACTTTACTCCACAGGTTGTTAACATTCCGCAGATATTCACTCGTCAAGACGCGCTTCTCGTATCGCAATGTACGCCAAACGCCGATCAGTTTCGCGAAATCCGACCTTCTGATACGCGCTGATCGCAAAGCTGTTGGCGGCGTCGACGGCCAATGTTATCAGGGCCAGACCACGTCCCCGTGCCTCCGCAGCAGCTCTGCGAAGCATCAGACTGCACAGGCCCGTTCGGCGATACTCAGGGACAACCCCGATGTAAACAACGTCCGCCATATCGGGGTAATCATTCACCAGGACACATCCAGCCGGCGTCTCGTTCACGGAGACGATCCACCAAGCCTCCGGACGAAAGACGCCTCCGCACTTGTGGGCTTCGATCACGTCGCCCAGCGGCCTCAGACCGCAAAGCATCGGGCAATCCAAGGAACCTTCATACGTCCGAGCGATCAGATCACCAAGCTCTGTCTCGCTGAACTGACCGTGATGTCGCCAGCAGACCCGGCCGGGACGATCACGCGGCCGGACCGACCAGACGCCCGGATCAAGCGGCATCCGCATGTACGTCAGGTCCGCCAGAAGTCGGTAACCCGCCGCTTCGATCATTTCCACATCCTGGCGAGACTGACCATCCTGCAGCGACTGGATGAAGTACAACCCCGATCCCAACGCCTCAGCCGAAATCTGGCGGATAAGTTGAATCAATGCGTCGGTCTCAACTCCGGCGGCGTCCGTGGGGCTGTGGAATATCATTCCACTGCGGCCGGGGTTATCCACCACCATGGCCGCTGCGACAGGCCCCCGTCCGCGCCGCGCCCACCACAATCGCACCGCGGAGCCAGCAGCGTCATCCGCAGTCCTTTCCAACATCTTCGCCCGCGCCTCTGCGATCGCATCGCCGGCCCGGCCGGAGGCCAAGAACAGCAGGCCCCGGCGACGTTTCGCCTTCGGCACCGCCTCAATAATGACCTCGCCCGTCCGCATGCTCGCCATCGTACGCAGATGGCGGGCGGAGGCAACCGGTAAACTTCCGTCCCTTCGCCCTGGTCCAGAACACCCGAATGCGTAGGTTTTGACAGCTTTGACAGTTGACTTATCGGCCAGGTAATCGTACCCTAGATCGGCAGGGAGAATCGCCGGCGCGCACCCGGCGGATCTATCTAGCAGGAGGTTACCGATGAACTTACGCGCAACGGCGCTAATGGTAGCAGCCGTTACGATCTCGCTGGTCTGGCCGGTGTTCGGCGAGCCAAAACCTTCGGAGATTCCCGTCAGCTGGGAGTTGGAGTTTCGCTATCCCGACCCACCCCAAGCGATTCAGGTCCACATACCGGGCAAGGGCGCCCCTCAGTTGTTCTGGTACTTCCGCTACTCAGTTACAAACAGGACCGGGAAGGACCAAGTATTTGTGCCCGACTTTTCAATGTACACAGACACCGGGCAGCTGATCGAGGCGGGCAAGGGAGTCCACTCAGTGGTCTTCGATGCCATCAAGAAGCTGCATAACGATGTGTTCCTGCGAGACACCACCGCCATGACCGGCAAGCTGCTTCAAGGCGAGGACAACACCAAGGGCGGTGTGGCGATCTGGCCGGACTTCGACCCCCAGGCCGGGGCCTTTGACATCTTTGTCGGAGGGCTCAGCGGCGAGGCCGCAGAGATCATCCTGCCCAAGCCCGTCCAGGTCAGCGAGATCGACGTCAAGACAGGCCACAGGCATACTGTCACCAAAAAGAAGCTGGTCGTGACCAAGACGCTTCGCCTGCGCTACGGCGTACCCGGCGAGGCCGCCGCCAGGGTCTTCACACCGGCTAAGTCCATCCGGAAGGACTGGGTGATGCGGTAGGACGGAAGATACGGATCGAAGTCAATCCGAAGGAATAGTCGGAGTCAATCGACGCGGCAATGGGAGCTTATCCTCTTGCCGCGTCTCTTAATGTTTTCCCACGCCGCCGTCACTTGTGGTTGGTATTCCTTCGCCGGGCAATATAGAATCTTTGGATTGTCGGCGGCGTTAACGTGAAGATTGCAAAGCGGAGTCCGGTTCATGGCAGAGGTCGTTCTGGAAAACGTAACGAAGATCTTCCCCGGGGACGTGCTGGCCGTCGACGATATTTGTCTGAACGTGCGGGACAATGAGTTTCTTGTCCTGGTTGGACCAAGTGGTTGCGGGAAGAGCACTACCCTGCGGATAGTGGCCGGGCTGGAGGAGGCCACGGCTGGTCTGATTCGCATCGGTGGCAGGGTCGTCAATGACGTCGCTCCCAAAGACCGAGACATCGCCATGGTCTTCCAGAACTACGCCCTGTATCCGCACATGACGGTCTATAAGAACCTGGCTTTCGCGCTTCGGCTGCGGAGATTCAAGGCCGACGAGATCGACCGGCGCGTCCAGCAGGCGGCAAAGATCCTGGGTATCCCGGAGCTTCTCGACCGCAAACCCAAGGCGCTGTCAGGCGGGCAGCGTCAACGAGTGGCCGTCGGCCGGGCCATCGTCCGGCAACCCAAGGCCTTCCTGTTCGACGAACCGCTGAGCAACCTGGACGCAAAGCTTCGCGTCGAGACGCGCGCGGAACTCAAACAACTTCACCGCCGTCTCCAGACCACGACTATCTACGTCACCCACGATCAGGAGGAGGCGATGACACTCGGCGAGCGAATCGTGGTGCTGAAGGATGGACGGATTCATCAGATCGGTCCGCCGCTTGAGGTCTACCGATACCCCGCCAACCGGTTCGTGGCCGGGTTTGTCGGAACGCCACCGATGAACTTCTTCAACGGGCGACTTGTCGCCGCCGACGGCGGGGTCGCCTTCGACGAGGGGACCACCCAAGTCCGCCTGGTGCAGGAACAGGGCGAGGCGCTGGGCGGTTGGATCGGGAAGCAGGTGGTCCTGGGCGTCCGCCCGGAGGCCATGGCGACCGCGAATGTCGGGCGATTCGCCGGGCACGATAACACCATACCGGTCCGAATAGACGTAGTCGAGCCGCTGGGCGAGAGGATGGACCTCTACGCCGCCACCGCACAGCACGGTCACATCGTTACCAGAATCGACGCCCAGCACAACCTGGGACCAGGTACGCAGATCGTACTGCACCTGGACATGTCCAAAGTGCACGTCTTTGACGTCGGGGACGAAGGCGCCGACCTCACCGCGGGAACATAGATACACCAAGAGCCCCCCCACCAAGGCCCTTGCCCAAGACCCGCAGGCAGATGGTTCGTCGCTGTCACTTGCATCCGATGTGTGGGATTGTTAGGCTGCGCCCGGACAAGACTCCAGGGACAATCGGCCGGGAGAGAACGTGATCACCATCAGTGCCTTTGCCGACGAGATCGACCAGGACCTCGATGTGCAGATGAGGACTTGCCTGGCCAACACCATTCGATGCATCGACGTGCGCACGATCGACGGTAAGGGCGTTGTGGAGTTTACCCCTTCTGAGGCCCGCCAGTACAAAAAGCGACTCGAGGAGCGGGGCTTTTCGGTCCCGTGCATCGGCTCGCCCATCGGCAGGACCGGGACGGATAAGGACTTCCAAAGCTACCTGGACCTGGTCAAACACTGCTGCGAGATCGCCAAGGTCTTCGGCACGGACTACATACGGGTCTTAAGCTTCTACGGGACCGAAGGTCAGTCCCTCCTCGATCAGCGAGTCGCCGTCATGGAGCGAATCGCCGCAATGGTGAAAGTGGCTGAGGCGTCCAACGTGGTGTTTGTGATGGAAAACAAGCCGAACACGTACGGGGCAAGGCCGAGTCAGATCAAGGACATCTTCGCAACGATCAAATCAAAGCATCTGAAGGGCCTGTTCGACCCGGCCGGTTTTGTCCTGGCGGGCGTGGCACCCTATGACGAGGCGTGGAAAGCCGGGCTGGATACGCTCACCGCGTATTTCCACGCAACTGATGCCAAGGGCGGCCGCACGAAAGCATGCGTCCCGGTCGGGGCCGGTAAAGGACAATTCAAGAAGATTCTGGCGGATTTGAAGGCGAGGGATTGGTCGGGCTACATGACGTTGGAGCTGAACCTGTCCGGCGGCAAGTTGTCGGGAGGCGCCGACCCCAAGCTGTTCCGAGTGGCCGTTACGGCACTGAAGAAACTGTGCGATGAGGTTGGAATTGAATACAACTGATCCCCACAAAGGACAAAGCACGCTGTTCGGGTCGGGCGGCAGGACCGAGCAGGCGCGACGCGAAAGGGGCAGGTAAAAGGTGACAGGGAAAAAGGAGCGTCGCAGGGACCGTCGTGCGAGCGTGCGGCTGGGGATTTCAGCGGTGCGCGGAGTCGGGACCCGCAGCACCTACAACGATCTGTGGACGACGAACATCTCGGCGGGAGGGATGTATTTCCACATTCCGGACCGGGGTGGATGCCCAGAAGAATCAAGTCTTTCATTTGAGCTTACCGTACCGCCCGGGTCGGGATACTCGGCGGTCGCCGGGAAGATCACAGGCTCCGGGCGAGTAGTCCGCACCCACGCGCTGGATAACCAGACGGTGGGAGTAGCGATACAGTTCACCCAGCCGCTTGCGCTGGACTTTTAGGCGGTCGCAGCCCGACCGGAAGGGCGGATCATTTCTGCTTCAAGTTGGCGCCGTTGGTGGCGATCACCTGCGAGTAGAACTCCGCCGAGTCCTTCGCAGTGCGCTTGAAGGTCTCGTAATCCACATGAACCATTCCGAAGCGGTAGTTGTATCCGAACATCCACTCGAAGCTGTCCAGGATCGACCAGTGCATGTACCCCAGAATGGGGACGCCGTCGTCAATGGCACGCTTCAGTTGCAGCAGGTACTGGCGGATGAACTCGATCCGCTGCGGGTCGTGGACCTTTCCGTCGGCGCTGACGTAGTCGGCGTTGCTCATTCCGTTCTCGCTGATCAGGATCGGTAGGGCATAGCGCTCGTAGAAGAGCTTCGGTCCCCAGTACATCGCCCGCGGCGTGATCGGCCAGTTTCTCGCGGTCTGTGCATACCCCGGCGGTCGCGGGACCCTCTCCGGCTCGCCGTTCGCACCGGCCCGAATGTACTGGCCGTAATAGAGGTTCCCGCCGTAGAAGTCCAACTCCTGGTGGGCCTGTTCAATATCGGCGTCACTGATGTCAAAGATACCCGGGCAGATCGCGTCCCGTAAGGCTTCGGGGAACTCGCCGCGCAGGCAAACTTCCGACCACCAACCCCCAGACTCAGGCGAACTGAGACTCACCGAAGCACACAACTTCCGTGTCGCGGTCACGTCGGCCGGGTCCTCGGTCGCCGGTACGACCCCGCTGACGCCCGAGACGATCCCGACTTTGGGTTTGCTTTTCGCCCCAGCGCGGATCGCCTGCACCGCCTTCCCATGCGCCAGCAGACCGTGCTTAAGCACACGGAACCTCTCCGGTACCTGCAATTGCACCCCGGGAGCGGATCGGCCGGTCATGTGCCCCTGGCCGACGACCACGTTCGGCTCGTTCATCGTAAACCAGTGGCTCACGCGGTCCGAAAGCTTGTCCATGACCACCTGGGTATACTGGGCGAACCAGTCGGGGCTGTCTGGGCTCAACCACCCCCCGCGACAGTAAAGCGCGTAGGGATAGTCCCAGTGGAAAAGCGTCACGTACGGCGTAATCCCAGCCCCCAGCAGCTCGTCGATCAGACGGTCATAAAAATCCAGCCCGGCCTCGTTGACCGCACCTATCCCATCGGGCAACACTCGAGGCCAGGAGATCGACAGCCGGTACGCGCCCAGGCCGATCGACTTCATGATCGCCACGTCTTCGGCGTAGCGATGATAGTGGTCGGTGGAAATTTCACCGGTGTCGCCGTTGGCGATCTTCCCTTCCCTGCGGCAGAAGACGTCCCAGATGTTCAGGCCCTTCCCGTCTTCGTACGCACTGCCTTCCAGCTGATACGCCGACGACGCAGCACCCCATACGAAACCTTCCGGAAATGACATATAGGAACTCCTTTGATCTTGAAACCGGCGTCGAGGTCGCACTTAGCGTTCATTTAGTCAGCTTGGCGATCATCTCCTCGACTTCGGCCGAGCCTTCGGCGTAGAACTTCTCCTCGTCCGGCGCTAGGTGCTTCAGCAGCCGAAGGAACTCGCCGGCATGGACGAGCTCCTCGTCGGCTATGTCCTTGAGCACTTCAACGGCCAATTTCTCGTCGGTCGACTCAGCCAGTTGCGTGTACATTTGAACGGCCTCATACTCCGCCGCCACCATCAACCGCACGGCGCGGGTCAATTCGGCTCGGTTCAACTTGCGACCACTGGCGAGGCCGGAAAAAGGACTTCCAAATTCAGGCATTTTGTTGTCTCCTCTCCTGCGGCGAATTGTCGAACCACAATCGCCGATCCGTTCGTCCGGGGGCCTTGTGCCAAATAAACCCGGCGTGCACAAGTGGGCGGATTATAACGAGAAACATCGCGGCTTCCCAGCGCCAATTGTCTCCTGCCCCCCCGTATCATTGGTCGCGCCAATGTGGTCGGCCGCGTGCATTGGTCCTCGCAGGGCGTTACAATGCCTCACAATGGGCAAAGCAGAACATCCGCTGTTCGATCCGGACAAGGCCCGCGGCCCGCGGGATGGCCCCGACGTCGGGCGGGACGTCACGGACGAGATTGTCCCGGCGCCCCCACGCGGCCCGATGACCGTCTCGGCGCTTCTTGCCCGCGTCAAGGCTGCCCTGACCGACGCCTTTGCCCGATCCGTCGCCATCATCGGCGAGATCAGCAACTGCAAATATCACAGCTCCGGACACCTGTATTTCCGCCTCAAAGACGCCTCCAGCGCCATCGACGCAGTGATGTGGCGATCGGACCTTACGAAGCTGAAGTTCAAACCCACCGACGGCCTGGAGGTTACAGCGACCGGGCGGGTTGACGTGTACGAGGTCCGCGGGCAGCTTCAGCTTTACGTCGAGGGCATGACGCCCAAAGGCGCCGGGGCGCTGGAGCTGGCGTTTCGACAGATGAAGGAAAAGCTCCAGGCCGAAGGGCTGTTCGAGCCGGGCGCCAAAAAACCCATCCCTCGCTTCCCACGCGCCGTGGGGATTGTCACCAGTCCGACGGGCGCGGCGATCCGAGACATCGCCCGTACGCTCGGGCGACGGTGGCCGGCCGCGCAGGCGTTTCTGGCGCCGGCGCTGGTACAAGGCGACCAGGCCGCAGCGACAATCGCCGAGGGAATCCGTCTGCTGGACGCAGCGGCCCAGCGCCTGGATATCGAGACAATCATCGTCGCGCGCGGCGGCGGGTCCATGGAAGACCTCTGGGCGTTCAACGAGCAGATCGTCGCACGTGCAATCTTCGCTGCCCGAACGCCGATCATCTCCGGCGTGGGCCACGAGTCGGATATTACAATCAGCGACCTGGTCGCCGACGTCCGAGCCGCCACGCCCACGGCCGCTGCCGAACTGGCCGTACCAGACTCACAAGAAATCACCCAGCAGCTCGCCCAGCTCGCCGTGCGGCTTAGCCGCCGCGCGGGAGAGTACCTCGCCTTGGCGCGGACGCAATTGAGCGGCGTCCTACGAAGCGCCGTGTTCCGCGATCCGACGGGAAAGCTGCGGACACAAACACAGCTGCTCGACGAGCTGTCGCGCCGGCTCGGCTCGATAGCACGCGACCGACTTGCTCACCAGCGCCGCCTGCTCCAAGGCCACGCCAACCAACTGTCCCGTCTGCACCCGGTAAGACTGGCTGAGCGGGCACGGGCGAGGATCGACCGGCTCGCCAATGGGCTCGCCTGGAATCTCGGCGCCCGGACCAAGGCGGCGGGCGATCAACTTACCCGTCTGGCCCGAGGGCTGGTGGGGGTCCATCCGACCCACAGAGTCCGCCTTACCAGACAGCGGGTCGCCGCAGCCGGGAAGCAACTGGAAGCTTTGAGTTACCGAAACGTTCTGAGGCGCGGATATAGCGTGACTCGCCGTGCCTCCGGGCAGATAATCCGCTGCGCCGAGCAGGTCGTCCGCGGCGACCTGATAAGAACGGAACTGAGTGACGGGAAGATCTCCAGCAAGGTCACCGGCGCCGAGCCCGATAGTCCGGACAAGACAAAAACACGGCGCCGGGGGGGAGACGGGAAGACAGGGAAGACACTATTCGAGACATGAACGAGGACGAAAGATGGCACAGACGAAAAAGACGAAGATGACATTCGAGCAGGCCCTTGAGCGCCTCGAGCAGATCGTCAAGCAGATTGAGGAAGGTCAGGTCTCGCTGGAAGAATCGATAACGAAGTACGCCGAAGGGGTGGAGCTGATAAAGCGATGCCAGACTGTTCTGGGCGAGGCCGAGAAGAAAATCCAATTGCTCGCCAAGGGCGCCCAAGGCTCCTTGACGCCCGCCGGCGACTTGGAGCAGACGGAAGAGCCCTGACAGCCCAGCGGGATTGGGAAGCTCAAATGAAACTTGCGTTCACGACATTGGCCTGTCCCGATTGGGACGTACAGACGATCATCGCCCAGGCGCGCAAGTCCCGGTACGACGGTGTTGACTTTCGCGGGTACCTGGGGGAGCCGAACATCTACAAGCGGCCCGAGTTTTCGGCGCAACTGTCCGAGACGGTTCGCAGATTCGCCGACGCAGGTCTGGAGATCAGCGCGCTTTCCAGCGGAGCCAGGGCGTTCGAGCCCGACCGATCCAAGCGAACTGCTTTCATCGAAGAGGTTTCCGCCTACGCCGAATTGTGCCAACCTTTCGGGACCAAGTTCATCCGCGTGTTCGGCGGGCCGCTGAAGGGAACCAAACCAGCCGAGGCGCTGGAAGCGGCAAGTGAGACACTCGATGAGATGGCCCGTGCGGCCGAGCCAATCTGCGTGCTTCTCGAAACGCACGATGACTGGGTGGACTCCGCGCTGGTCTCAAAGCTGTTTGAGAACACCAGCGCCGAAAACGTGGGCGTGCTGTGGGACATACACCACCCCTACCGGCTCAACAACGAAGATGCGTCTGAAACGTTTGACAACATCGGGCGGCTCGTTCGCTACCTGCACGTCAAGGACAGTCGACCTAAGGCCGACGGTACTTACGAATACACGTTTGGCGGTGAGGGCGACGTTCCGATCGCCCAGATGATCGGCCTGCTGAAATCCGCAGGATACGACGGTTGGGTTACGGTGGAGTGGGAAAAGCGATGGCACCCGGAGCTGGCCGAACCTGAAACGGCCCTGCCTGCTTACGCTGAGTATCTGCGGAAGATCATTTGAGATATCACGTCGGGGTCTCTAGAATACCCGCTTCTGTCGTCTATCCGATGCGCATTGCGACACGAAGGCACAAGTAAACATGATCGTAGACTGTCACACGCATATATGGACCAGCGCAGATCGACTCGGCGCGGACGGCGAGACGCACCTTCGCCGCCAGGTCGGGCAAGCGGAGATCTCCGCCGATCCATCCAGTCATGCACTGTCGGGACAGTGCGTCGACAAGACGCTGGTATTGAGCACACCCGCCGGCGATGCAGACGCCAAAGCAGCGAACGAATTTGTGGGCGAATACGTCGCCGGACACAGCAACGCCATGATCGGTGTCGCGGCGGTAGACCCAACAGAACCCGACGTAATCCCCCAGGCCGAGGCGCTGCTGGATCGCAGCGAGTTCCGCGGGCTGGTCATCAGTCCTGCTGTACAGAACTTCCACCCCGCCGACACCCGGGCGATGGGTTTGTATGACCTCGCCGCCAAACGCACCGTTCCGCTGTTCTTCCACCAGGGCGCCCATTTTCCAACCAAGGCGCGTATGGAATACGCCCGCCCGTCGATTCTGGACGAGATCGCCTGCGAGTATCCCGATTTGAATATGGTTATCTCCTCGCTGGGCGCCCCATGGATAAACGAAGGTATCGCCCTGTTGGGTAAACACCCGCACGTCTTCGGCGACATATCCGGTCTTCTCCGCAGGCCGTGGGAAATGTACAACACCTTGGTGCTTACTCATCAGTTCAACGTGATGGATAAGCTGCTGTTCGGCAGCGGGTTTCCGCATCTGACGGCCGCCAAGGCCATCGAGCGTGTCTACCGACTCCACGAGATCACCCAAGGTACTAACCTTCCTTCAGTTCCACGCGAGGCGCTTCGATCTGTGGTGGAACGCGACGCCTTGAAGAGCTTGGGTCTCGCCCGGGCGGGCGAGGTGACCAGCGTGCAGGCCGATACAGATGAACAACCGTAATTCCCAAACTGATCCCGCCGCGACCAGCGACGAGCCGCTGCAGGCCCATACGCTAAACGAGGTCCGCTACTACCTGATGGTCGCACCGTGCCCGTCGTGTGGTAAGGGCCCGCGCGACCTTGATGAGGTCGAATCGCCGATCCAGCCGGGTAGGCCCTCAACCATCCGTACCCGATGCAAGCACTGCAACCAGGCGCAGGACCTCCTGGCGGTCTGCCAAGTCGCCCCGTCAGATCTCGGCAGCGACACCGAGTGCATCAATCCGACGGATTCGCCCAGCCGGATCATCGACCTAGGCCAGTGGTTAAGCCTGTTTTATCTACTGGTCGAGTCCGCCGCCGCCGAGAAGATCAAACCGGCCGTGCGGCTCAAGGGGTACATGGGCACACTTTGCCTCATGGAGGCACTGAAATTCTACGGTGACAACGAGCTGCCGCCCGAGCAGGCTTTCTTCTCGGAGGCGACGGCGGGTATCTTCCATGAGCATCCGGAGAAGTTCGCTAAGCAGCGGCTGCGCGACATGCAGTCGAAGCTACCGGCCGCTTCAAAAATGCGCAGCCACCTGGTGCGCGATGAAGGACACACGCGAAGGCGGTGGTGGAAGTTCTGGCAGCGCTGATGGTGATGAGGCAGGAGCAAGCATGCTGGGAAAACCAGTTGCGGATTATCTGCAAACCCATCGCGACGAGCATCTGTCCAAGTTCTTCGAGCTATTGCGCTTCGCCAGCGTCGCGAACATAAAGGGCAAACCGGACCAGTGCCACCTCGCAGCTGAATGGCTCGCCGGGGTCTTGGCGGAAATAGGCTTCGATGCGGTCGTCCTACCCGCCGCCGGTAAGCCGAACGTCATCGCCTCCCTCCATGTCGACGATAAGCTCCCGACGGTGCTGATCTACGGCCATTACGATGTCCAGCCCGCCGACCCGTTGGACCTGTGGGAGTCCGACCCGTTCGAACCGACGGTGCGCAACGGAGCTGTCTTCGCCCGCGGGGCGAGCGACAACAAGGGCTCGCATTTCGCCTACATCATGGCGACGGAGGCCTCCCTTCGCGGCGGGGGGAACCTGCCTGTCAACGTGAAGTTCTTCCTGGAGGGCGAAGAGGAGATCGGCTCGCCGAACCTGGAGCCGTTCGTCAAGGAACACGCCGAGAAACTCTCGGCCGACCTGGCGGTAATCAGCGACTCGGGTTTCTTCGCCGACGACGTCCCGAGCATCACCTACGCACTGCGCGGGCTGGCGTACTTTCAGGTGACGTTCAACGCTCAAGCCAACGACGCCCACAGCGGGATGTGGGGCGGGGTGCTGCCCAATCCCATCAACGCCCTGGCGAGGATGATAGCGGCCATGCAGGACGAGACCGGCCGC
Source organism: Phycisphaerae bacterium (assembly GCA_030628445.1). GTDB lineage: Bacteria > Planctomycetota > Phycisphaerae > SM23-33 > SM23-33 > DAOVQV01. The sequence continues at coordinate 15,816 of DAOVQV010000003.1, forward strand.
ATCATGCTCCCGGGATTCTACGACGACGTGTCGGAACTGTCGGACGAGGAGCGTCAGGCCTGGGCGAAGCTGCCATTCGACGAAAAGGCCACCGCGGCCGCGCTGGGCGCCAAAGCACTCACCGGAGGCGAGACGGGATACTCCCTGCTCGAGCGCCGCTGGGCCCGCCCGACACTGGATTGCAACGGGATCGTCGCAGGTTACACCGACCGCGGCGCCAAGACCATCATCCCCGCCCAGGCCGGCGTGAAGATATCGACAAGGCTCGTGGCGAACCAGGATCCAGGAAGAATCGCCGACGGTTTCAAGCAGTTCGTCGCCGACCACACCCCGGAGGGTATGACCTCGACGGTCGAGGTCCTCACCAGCGCCCGCCCGCTGTTGCTGTCGACCGATTCGCCGGCCATGGGCGCAGCCAAGGCGGCCGTGCAAGAGGGGTTCGGTAAGGCCCCCGCCATGGTTCGCACGGGCGCTTCGGTCCCGGCCGTTGAGATCATGCACAGGTTGGTGGGCCTGGATGCGATACTAATTGGGTTCGGGAGCCCTTCGGACAACGTTCACGCTCCGAACGAAAGATTCCAGCTCGATCGGCTGTGGCGAGGATCGGTGACCGCCGCGGCGTTCCTGCAGAACATCGCCGCCGGCCCGTCAAAGTGGTGATTCATGAGTTGACATCCGTCGGCGGATGGGCATAATACGTCGTTTTCCCAGCCGAGGAAGGAACGGGGTAAGGAGTCTGAAGGTGTATGCGGTGATCGAAGACAGCGGTCAGCAGTTTCGCGTGAACGAGGGGGACATCCTGTCAATCGACCTGCGCGACCTGGCCGACGGCACAAAGAAGATCGAGTTCGACCGCGTCCTGCTGGTAAGCGCAGACGGGAACGTTAAGGTCGGGACGCCGCTTGTCAAGGGCGCCAAGGTTGTTGGCGAGGTGATTGACCCGCTGGCCAAGGGACCCAAGGTTTATATCTATCACTGGCGGCGACGTAAGAACTCTCGCACCAAGAAAGGCCATCGGCAGAAATACATCCAAGTGAGGATCACAGAGATTGTCGCGTAGAGCCCGTCCCAGCGGGCCAGTTAGTAGTCGACCATAACGCCCTCGGCGACCTCGCGTGTTATCAATCCTTTCTCCAGAAGCCCCGTGACCGACTGGTTCATGGCGATCATCCCGTACCGCGCGCCGGTGTGGATGATGTTCCGCAGCATGAACCCGTCGCGCCGCCGAATTACATTCTTTACGGCGTCCGTCGCCAGCATCAGCTCGCAGGCTACGACCTTCCCACCTTCGGTGTCGGGAATCAGCTCCTGGTGGATCACCCCCTGCAAGGCCGCCGCCAGCATGTACCGCAGGTGGCCCTGGTCTTCGGCGGGAGCGTAGCTCAGGAGACGCTCTATCATCTTATCGATTGAGATTATGTGCATCGTCGAGAGGACCAGCACTCCCGTCTCTGCCGCGATCAATGCGATCTTGACCGTCTCATAGTCGCGCATCTCTCCGATGGCGATGACATCCGGGTCCTGCCGCAGCGCAGCCCGCAGGCCCGTGTGAAACGACTTCGTATCGCGCCCCACCTCCCGCTGGCGAACGATGCTCTTCTTGTTGACGTGCGCGGTCTCGATAGGATCCTCGATCGTGACTATGTTCTTGCGCCGATGCGTGTTGATCTCATCGATGATCCCGGACATCGTCGACGACTTGCCCTGGCTGGTGCTTCCGGTAATAAGTATTAATCCCTTGGTATTGGTCGCCAGCTTCTTGACGGCCGGAGGCACACGCAATTCGTCAAGCGACTTGGCCTGTTCGGGCAAAATACGAATGACAACACCGACGAACCCGTCGTTCTGGGAGATGTTGACGCGGTATCGCCCCTCATCGTCCGCGATCATCAAGTCGTAGTCCAACTGCTGTTGGAACTGCTCTACCTGGGCGGGGGTCAGCATCTCGAAGGCCATCTGCTTGCTCAGCTCAGGCGTGACGTTCCGCTGCGTCGACGGGATGAGATCCCGCCCCACGCGGAAAAGAATCGGCGCCCCGGCACAGATATGGATGTCCGTGGCCTTCTGCGCCTTGGCGAGTTTGATCAGCTTCCCGATGCTATCCGGTATCATATCCTGTCCCCTTTCACCCCGCCGGCGGGCAGGAAACCCAAAACAGTCCCTGAACGTTTATGGTATTATCCCCAGTCTGGTTCGCTCTACTTCCGCAGCCGGGCCTTGGTTTGCTTCTTGGCCTTGACGGTCCTTTTCGCCTTGTTCGCCTTTCTCGCCTTGGGGGCCTTAGCCTTAGCGAGCTTTTTCGCCTTCTTGGTC
>DAOVQV010000025.1 GCA_030628445.1 Phycisphaerae bacterium
CGGATACCTGCTTGTCGATCTCGCCGGCGACCTGCTGTGCCAGTTTTCCCGACGGCGTGGCGAGGATCGCCGAGCCAGGATCGTGCTCCGCCTGCGCCAGCATGTCCGCGGCGACCCACCCCGGACGGACCGTCTCGTCGGCGATGATGAAGACCTCCGACGGCCCGGCGATGCTGTCGATACCGACACGCCCGAAAAGCTGTCTCTTCACCTCCGTGATGAAGGCGCTTCCCGGACCGACGATTTTGTCAACCGGTGGTATGCTGTCAGTCCCAAACGCAGCGGCGGCAAGGCCGGCCACACCGGAGACACGGTAGACTTCCTTGATTCCCAACTGGTAAGCGAGACCCAACACCATGGGAATGATGTTCCCGCCCTCCGTCGGCGGCGAGATCATGACTATGTCTTTAACCCCTGCAACTTGTGCCGGAACGACAGTCATCAGTACGGAAGATGGATACGCCGCCTTTCCGCCGGGGACGTATACAGCCACGCGGTCAATGGGCGTATAACGCACACTTAGCTCGCGGCCGTGACGCTTCACGGCAGGCGGGGCCTTTATCAAGATACTTTCCTGATACCGGCGGATGTTGTCTTTCACCTTGGATACCAGCTCCAAGAATCCAGGATCATCCCTCTTGAACTGCTGGTACGCTTTGGCGATGTCCTCGGAAGGAACCCGAAGGTCATCCGGCGTGAATCTGACACCGTGCAGCTTGGCGGTATCTTCAATTACTCGACGGTCGCCGTCTTTCCTGACGCCTTCGATAGTCTCTGACACGACTTGGCGCACATCAATGTCCGCGGAAGTCCCAACAGCAGTAAGCTTACCGCTTCGTAGACATTCCTTCAGCTCGATGACGCGCGGCTCAGATAACGGGTCGCAAGTTTCGATAATCCGTATGCTCATAACGCACCTCAATCTAATTGGGCAAAAGTGCCTTTGCAAACCAATACCAAAGGACAAGGACACAGTTACAGCACAATCGGGATATACGGCGGGTATTGTCGGGCCTTAGGCCCGATGGACGTGGGTGCGCGGCACGGACACAAAACGTATTTGTTGCAGTGTCACAATACGGCCTCGATTGTTTTGACGGAACCACCGACCGAAGGATTATCGCCCGCAGAGGCACACAGGTCAAGGCGATTTCAAACGCCGGAAAGGACGCGGTTGGCGGGTTTGGAAATGGGCGCGGCAGGACTCGAACCTGCGGCTTCTTCCTTGTAAGGGAAGCGCTCTAGCCAACTGAGCTACGCGCCCGGCCCCGATGAGTATACACGCGATCCGCCAGTCTGCAAAGCGGACCGGCCGCCGACAGCGCAAATCCGAATCTCCACCAAACAAATCCGAAGCACCAATCATCAACAGCTCAGCGGGTCCGAAGCCCGTGTTTGAGTCGTTGGAATTCGTTTCGAGTTTCGTGCTTGGAATTTCGAGCTTCCTCCCTCCCGCTACGGGGGGGGTTCTCTCCTGCCCAGGAGGCGCTGCAGCAATATCCGCTCGCCGGAGCGGTTTCCCTCCACGAGATGCCCGGCGAATTGAAGCACGTAACCACCGACGAACAGCCCCACCGCCAGCAGGAACCTGCCCAAGATGAGCATAAGCGGGGCCGCGATGAAGCAGGCCGGTATACCAAGCATGTGCAGCCAGAAGTTCATCCGGTTGCGGTGACGCCTTGACCATTTCGCTATGGGGTTTGACATATCCTCACCGACAGATCAAAGAAGCTGCTTTACTCCGTAGAGGAAATCTCTGCCCGCGTTAAGCAGCATCCCCAGGAAGAGATTCAGTGCGAGGATCGCCATGCAGCTGGCGACGAAGCTTTCGGTGCACGCCCGGCCCACACCGGCGGCACCGGGAGGGCAGCGAAAGCCCTTGTAACAGCAGATCAGGCTCATGACGGCGCCGAAGAAGACGCTTTTGACCGGCCCGTAGAAGATATCAAGGCTCTCCACCTGCTGGGTGGCGAGGCGCCAGAACTGATCGGGGTTTATCCCGTAGACGTGAACGCTGACGGTGTATCCGCCGATGATGCCCATGAAGTCGGCGTAGACAACCAGCACGGGAATCAGCAGCACGCACGCCAGGAAACGCGGGACGACCAGCACCCGAATCGGATCGGCGCCCATCGCCCGCAGGGCGTCGATCTGCTCGGTCACTCGCATGGTCCCCAGCTCCGCGGTAAGCCCCCCGCCTACCCGCCCGGCGAGCATCAGCCCCGCCAGGACCGGCCCCAGCTCCCGCAGGACCGAAAGGATAACCACCGTGCCCATCACGTCGTCGCGGCCGATCCCCTTCAGCTGCGTTACCGTCTGGACGGCAAGGACGGCGCCGACGAACGCGCCGGTGATCATTACCACCATAAGGCTCTGCGTCCCGATGACGTACATCTGCGGGAACAGCAGGCGCAGGTTTCGCCAGCGGGCCGTACCTTCAAACATCCACGAGAATGTCCGCCCGCAGAACCGGCAGAAATCGCCGAAGTCGGCGACCCGCTGGATCGTCCGCTGCCCGATATCCGCCACCACATCCGCCATTGTTTGTCCTTACCGAAGCGCCGCGCAAGAACTTCTACCCTCCCGCAGCGCCGGGGTCAACTACTCTTCGCCCCGCCGGACGGTCCGCAGGCAAACCGCACCGCTGGCCGCACATAACTTCGGTCCGCAGGGCGACGCTTCAATCCGATTCGATTGTCATCCGCAGCACGCGGCGCGTCCGGCCGGTAATCTTGACCCGCTCGTCGATGCGAAGCGGCGCAAGATAAACGATTCCCAGCTCGTCGCAGATGCAGCGGACCCGGGGCCGGCGCGGGCGGGGAAGTTTAGCGTTCGTCAGGAAATCGCTGACGCTCTGGGTCCCCGGCGACCCGAGCGGGCGGAATACATCGCCGTCGCGCCGAGGGCGACAGATAAGCGATCCGCGGATCTGGGCGGCGTCGAGCCATTCCCGGCGGCCGCGAGGACTCTTGCAGTGGGCTGCGAACGCGCCGCCGTCCATTGCAATCAGCTCGCAGATCACCTCCCGCCCGTCGGACAGAGCCGTCCGGCCCGGGCACGCCAACTCGACGACCTCGCCCGGCGGGGGCGTATCTTCGCAGCTGCGCTGCAAGATGAGCTGACCGCCCCGGCGGCGGGCCTCAAAGGACCCGCTCAAACTCACCGCCCCATCTGCTTCGCCCGTCAGCAGCCTATCCAGCTCATCGAACCGCTGGGCCCCAACCGACCGCATCGGGACGCCCGCGGCCTCCATCGCCGCCCGCAGTGCGTATGTCCGGACCGCGGCGGGCTCGGCGGCCAGCAGGGAACAGTCCAAGGTAATTTGCCCCGCCTGGGGAACCGGCGTGCGGGCCCGGGATCGCATCAGCGCGTCGGCCGCCAGGGGTTCGATCAGCTGCTCGACCTGCGCGGCCGCGGCGGCGAGGCGAAGCAGCGCCTCATCGGTCCGCAGGTTGACCCGCTCGCGCAGCAGCGGGAGCAGCTCATGGCGGATGAAGTTGCGCCGGTAGCTAACGTCGAGGTTGCTCGTATCGGTTCGCCAGGTGAGGCCCGACGAGCGACAATACAGCTCGATATCCTTCCGCCAACACCCAAGCAGCGGGCGGACCAACATCGCATCGCACCCGCGCAGGGCCCGCACCGGCGGAATCCCCCCCAAACCGCGAATGTGCGTCCCGCGCACGATACGATAGAGAATGGTCTCGACGTTGTCGTCCGCGTTATGCCCGACGGCGACGCGGGCGGCCTTGACCTTGGCGGCGACTTCGGCGAGGAACTCGTACCGAACTGTTCGTGCGGCCTGCTCGATCCCTTCGCCGCTGGTACGCGCCTCCGCGGCGACGTCGCGGTCGCCCACAATGCACGGTAAGTCCCATCGCCCCGCAAGCTCGCCGACAAAGGCGGCGTCGGCCTTGGAATCCGCACGCAGGCGGTGGTCCAGATGAGCCACGGTCAGGCCCAGATCGCGCCCGCGCCGAGAAAGCTCCACCATCGCCCCCAACATCGCGACGCTGTCGGCCCCGCCGGAGACACCCACCACCACCGACGCACCAGCCGGAAACATGGAGTGCGTCTCGGCGAATCGCTCGACCGCATCGACGAAAACCCGGGGTTTCTCGCCACTTGCGCCCATAAGCTGGTCCTTGCCTACACCTTCGGCGCGCGTATACTATCAGCTTTTCCCATCCAGCGAAACGGACCCGATGAGACCGGTCCCGCGAAAACAACATCTTTTGGCGGCGTTGATACTCCTGGCCGTGGCGGCGGGGTTGGGATATCAGGGGTTTCTCGATACCCGCCTAAGCGCCTCACAGATGCACATCGCATCCGTCGCCCTGAAGCGCCATCAGCCCGAGCTGTTCGTGCACGATCCGCTGTTGGGGAAGGCGGGGCTATGGCAGTTCTACACCCCGGCGTTCCAGGGCGTGCTCGAGCAGGTGCTGGTGCCGTCGGGGTATGAGGACCTGACTTTACCGTTCAGGTTGCTGACCGGGTTCGTGGTGCTGATATACCTGTGCGGGATGTACGTCCTCTTATACCACCAGTGCAAGAGCTGGGCGGCGTCGGCGTTCGTCTCCGTGCTCAGTTGCAGGATAATGTGGACCTTGGGCTGGTCGTACTGGGGAGCGGGGTCGCTGGGGTCGATGACGCCATCGACCATCGCCCAGGCGATGGTCCCGTTGATCGTCCTTTCCTACCTGCGTTACGAGAGGCAGTGGCGGGTGCTGTTGGTGTTCGCCTTTATCGGTGCGTGCGGGAACCTGCATCTGGTGACGGCGATGAACCTGACGCTTGTGCTGCTGGGCGTGTATCTGGGATCCCGCAGGTTCCGCCCCTCGAGCTGGGCGCCGGCGCTGGGGTGCGGGGCGTGCGCCCTGCTGGGCGCGGCGCCGTTTGTGTCGTTCTACTTTGCGACGCGGGCGGGCCTGGCGCCGCCGGGGGCACAGACTTCAGCGCTGGCCGTCACCGAAGCACTGCAAACCGCCGGGCTGGACGTCCTGTACCCGACACTATTCAAGCCGCTTCTTGAATGGGGCCCGTGGGCCGGGCTGCTGGCGATACCGGCCGTTGCGGTCCTGGGGCGAATCGAGCGTTTCCGCCTGCGCAACGCGGGCGTGTGGGTGTGGTTTCTGATAAGCGGGGTCGTGGTGGCCTTCGCCCTCCAGGGGGCCAGCCAGTTGATCGGAACTCTTTCAGCCAAGGCGCCGCCGGCGATCGATTTCGCCAACGCCGCGAGCCTGCTTATGCTCCCGCTTTACGTGCTTCTGGCCCAAGGGCTGACGAACCTGTTCCGCCTGATCCACCACAAGGGCCCGCGGACCGCCCTGCGATGGGCGTGCGCGGCGTTGATGGGCGTTTGGTTGGTCCCCTCCGACAACTTGCGGTTTGTGCGGCACCGCGTGTACGACGTGGCGACCGCATTCATGGACGAGGCCGACAAACCACGCAACATCCAAAGGCACCGTCGCCGCAGGCGGCGGCGGGTGGAGCTGGCCGAAATAGCCAACTGGGCCCGCACCAATACCGAAATCGGCGCGGTCTTCCTGACCGACAGCATAGAATTCCGTATGCTGTCGCGCAGGGCGATCGTCGCCAGCGAAGACGACGTCAAATACGTCTACTACATGGCCCCATGGTCTCTGGAGGCATGGTTGGGACGGGTGAATCAGTTATCGGCCCTGCTGCATCCTCCCGGCGGGAGGCCCGATCCGGCGGCGATAAAGCAGTTCGTCGGCGAGTTGGCCCAAGAAGACCAATTCGCATCGGTGAGCAGTTGGTACGTTATCCTCCCGACCACGGTTGCGCCAACCCAGACCGGTATGCTTGAGGCGGTGGAATCTCAGGCCTGGGGCGCGGCCTATCATCTGTACAAGGTCCGTTGACGTAGAAAGTGAACCCGGCTATAAGGTGACGGGGCAAAAGACCCCGTAAGCCTTGTCCGCCACATGAATCAGGAAGGAGATCAAATGCGAACGATTACAGTTTCGATCATACTGCTGGGACTGGTGGGTGTCCTTTCCGGGTGCTTCACGGCGATCAAAGAAGGCGTCGGCGTGGCCCGAGGCGCCAAGGGAGTTTACGCCCCGGTCCAGCCCATAGCGGCCAGCACCGAGGCCCGTCCGCTGGGCACCTACAGGCGGTTCGAACTGGGCACGATCACGGACGATTTCGGCGGGAAGACACCGAGTCAGTTCTTACCCCTGCTGCGCCAGGCGTTCGCCGAGCAGCTCGCCGACAGCGACCTGCCCAACTCGCCCGGCGGAAAGACGCTCCTGATTCGCGGAAAGATACTGCACTACGAAAGCGAAGATATGGTCGGTGCAGCAGTTGGCCCGCTGGAGCAAATCGTAGTCCGCGCGGAACTGGTGGACAAGGGTACAGGTCAGGTCTTGGGCACGGCCAACTGCATCGGGCGGACCACGGAACGCGTCAACCTGGGCGTCGCCAAAAAGGCCGACGGGCTCGCCAAGGCGTTCATCTCGTGGATCGAATCCCGATACCCTTTACCCTAACCGTCCGCGCCGCCCCGAGGGACCCGGACCAATCCGCCCATGAGCAGCTCAAGTAAACCGGGCCTCCTGGCCGATGAGAATAGTCTGGGACAAGTTCGTTCCGCCCCCAGGTACCGGCGAGATGATTCGTGCCCGAACAGGCCAGGAGCCCAACCCGTGTGCCCATTCGTAAACAGTGACGATCGGCGTTGCTCGACGCACCTGACACTGGAGAACATCGCCATCGCCTTGGCGCATTGTGCGAACCGCTACACGGACTGCCCCATATTCCACGAGCTGCTCGCGGAAGAAAGGGCCCATGCCCCCCAGCAGGTTCCCGACACAGCCGCCGCAAGTTGAAACTACAGGCCACCTGGAAGGTTTCTTGGACTTCCTGCAGGCTGAATGCGGGCTGTCGCCGAATACCCGAGACGCATACCGCCGAGACCTGCGACACTTCTTTTGTCATCTGGCCCACACCGGGGTATCAGACATAAAGAAACTGCGCACCGGGGACATCGAAGGTTTCATACGGGCTGCGCGCAGGGGCGGGCTGGCCGTCTCTTCAGTGGCTCGGGCGCTGGCCGCTATCAAGACGTTCTGCCGGTACCTCGTAGGCGAGCAGGTTCTCGAGAGGAACGTCTCGGCGAACATCGAGACACCGAAGAAGTGGCACCGCCTCCCGACGGTGTTGGACGAGCGGGCAATCGAGACCCTCCTCAGCTGCCCCGATCCGGCCAAAGACGCCCACGCCGACCGCGATCGGGCGATTCTGGCGCTTCTATATGCGACGGGGATACGTGCAAGTGAGCTGGTCGCCCTGAAGGTGGGCGACATAAACTTCGAGCTGGGGATCGTCCGGGTTCTTGGTAAGGGGCGCAAGGAGCGCATCGTCCCCGTCGCCGAGAGGGCCCTGGAGGTGATTCAAACCTATATCCCCAAGCGCCGCGATATGGGCCCGGCGAGCGGCGAGAGCGAAACGCTTTTCCTGTCGCGAACCGGCCGGCCGCTGAATCGAGAAGACCTGTTTCGAACCGTCAGGAAGTACGTCCGCCGAACCGCGCTGCGAGGGCACATCTCGCCGCACACGCTGCGGCACTGCTTTGCGACGCAGCTGCTGTCTCACGGGGCGGATCTGCGAAGCCTCCAGGAGATGCTCGGGCACGCCGACATCGCAACCACCCAGGTCTACACCCACGTCGATGCCTCTCGCCTCAAGGCCATCCACAAGAAATACCACCCCAGGGGCTAAGCGATTAGCACTTGTCCGTCCCGCCCAGGGTGGGGGCGTCGTCGCCTGGCGTCGTCGCCCTGCATCGACGATGCAAACGGGCCCCAACCCCGCCGGTAATTGGAGTATGGAACACCCGCGCGCGACGTGGGACGGGTGGACGAACAATCAAAGGAAGCCGGATTAGGGAAGGTAAGATCAGAAGGTAAAATCAAGGCGACACGGGCGCCGCTAATCGGCGGTCCAGCGGACGTAGTAGTTCAATCAGCCGAAGAAATATACCTCACGCCTCAACGAGCTGGTGGGCCAAATTCTCGGGCACAAAATTACTCACCGAAGCGATGTACCCGCGGATGGCGTCGGTTAGCTTGTCCCTGGCCTCCTCGTGCGTGCTGCCGTAACTGATGCACCCGGGCAGGCACGGGCACAATGCGGTGTACCCACCTCGCTCGTCGCATGTTATCCGTATGCAAAGCCTCATCCATCAGCCTCCTTCATCCATGCCAGTTCGTCCCTTGACCTGGCCCATATTCCCGGTGCTGCGCTGTAAGTGCAGCCGTAGATGCACCGGATCTATTGGTATCTGCGGCACAAGGCCGCCAGCGAAACGATTTGTTGCGGCTTCCGGCTCCGCCCGGCCGCACACACAGAGTTGCTTCAACCACCCCTCCTGGGCCAAGCTTGAGAAGCCGACTCCGTTATGGCTGTACAATCCCGATTTGGTCGATAGGTCAGGGTACGATTCTACAAGTGACTGAAGGGCACTTTCAAGTGCCGTTGGGGCTGCTCACTTGGGACCGGCAGACTTACGAACCGGACGCGATGCATATCCCTTGAGCCGAACAAAGGTTGCAATAGTGTTAATGCCTTCTAACTTAAAAAGATTTTTTTTGATCGGATCCAATACAAGCTGTCCTGCGGGGGTCGCGCAGGGCAGCGGGGCGCAAATCGCAGGCGTATCTATCAAGAGGTGTTTATTGGCATTGCACGGTCAACCAAGGCCCAGCGGTATACATACCCAAAGATCGGTCAGCTTCGGACGGCGGCTCGGGACGGACGGTGCAGGGTTATACCCCGTCGCCCCACCGTATCTGGTCACAAAGCGGATCGGGCGAGACACTGGTGACGTTCGCACACCCGCCTTTGCAGCCGCCGGACCCGCTGTGCATGTGGCGAAACTTGACGATCGCTTCGGTGGGGGTGTTGGCCTCTATCGCCACTTCCGCCTCGCCGGAGCCCTCGTCGCTGTCATAACGAATCCGGTAGAGCATGCGCCCTCCTCCTGTAATCATATGGAACGTAGGATTCGTTTCGGCGGGGTGCAAATTGACGAAGCGGCCTGGCGTGGCTCCCCGCAGCAGTGACCTTCCCCTCTGTGCGATGGAAACACCGGCCCGATACGAGCAAAACGATCCCGCGTCTCGGATGAAAGCAACGTCCAGCGCTTACTACCGCCCGGCGGACAGGAAATCGGAGACGCCCTGGGCGATCGCATCGGCGAGGCGCGCCTGGTATCCGGCGTCGGCGAGCTTTACCGCCTCGAAGCCGTTGGAAAGGTACCCCAACTCGACCAGCACCGACGGGCAGGTCGTGCGGACGAGGACCCTGTAATCGGCCATCTTCAACCCGCGATCGACCGCCCCGGTCGTCCCCCCAAGACGTCTCAAGATCGCCCGCGCCGCCGTCACGGACTGCTGCGAAGGCGAACGCGCCACATACGCCGAAAACCCGTGCACCGACGCATCGGGCGCCGAGTCGGCGTGGATGCTGACGAAAAGCGTCGCGCCGGCCCGGTTGGCGATGGCGGCCCGTTCATTGAGCGCAATGAAAGTGTCGTCGCTGCGTGTCAGCATCACCGCCACGCCCTTTTCCCTGAGCATCTGGGCGGCCTTGCGGGCCACGGACAAGTTGATCGTCTTCTCGTAGATTCTGTATTTGTCGGTCCCCGGGTCTTTCCCGCCGTGCCCGGGATCGAGAACAACCAGGCGCCTGGCGGAAGTGTGCATCTGGGGGGTTCTCTGTGGGGTCTTGGGCCGAGGCGACCGCAAGGCGGGGCGGATGCTGTCGGTAAGGGCGACCGGGAGAAACAACATCCCGCTGACGGGCACGATCCCGCCGGTGGGACCGACCACTTTACCGTTAACAAAGACCCGGCCGCCGGGGTCCGCGAACAGCAATACTGTGTTGGTGCGATCCTTAAGGGCGGCGCTGTGGGCGCCGGAGGCGGCGACCTTCATGTCCAGCCGCCCGGCAAGTTGGTAGACGCTGATCGTCCCCAGCGGCGCCGCCACCGGTTCGTTGGTGTCCACTACGAAACCGTTGGGTTGCCGGCACCCCCCGACCAGCACCCCCGCAAGGACGATCAACAAGATGGTGGATACGGATCTGGTCAATTCACACACCTTAGCAGGACAACGCAAGCCTCAATTCTCCACGCCGCCGGCGAGGCCGCAGTATGTCAGGAACACCAACCACGCCAGAAAAATCAGACCAATCAGCGCATATTTCCAAAGACCTCTCTTCGCCGAGCGGTCCGGGATCCCATCGATCATATCGACCGGCTCGGGGACGGCGGGCGGTGCAGTGGATTCAGCTTTCTGCTGGGTCATTCCTTCGGCTCGAACTTTCCGGCGTCCTCCAACGCCTCATCAAGGTCGTAGACGTCGCGGAAGTCCTCGATGCTGTCGAACTCGGACTTCTTCATGAACTTGTGCTCGATAAGCAGGTACACCATATTCCCGAAGTCGATCGTGGCGTGGATGTTCCACCTGCCCAGGACCGCCTTGGCGAGCATCCCCCACTTTTCGATCGCCAGGTCGCGAAGGGCGCAGCAGATTTGCTGGCCCGTCACATGGCGCTGCCCGCGCGACGGCTCCTCCTCGCCGTAGGTCGCCTCGGTCGCCCTCGCCAGGCCCTCCTGCAAGAAACGATACGCCTCGGGCGAGTACCGCCCGTCCCGGCGGATCACCTCTTCCATCGAGATCGTCGGGTCGTGGGGCATTACCGGGTCCTCGGAAAGA
>DAOVQV010000053.1 GCA_030628445.1 Phycisphaerae bacterium
ACGCAGATTGAGCGGAGGGTAGTTATGAAACTGGAGGCCATCTGGAAAAGGAGCGGAGATATGAGTCGAGGGACAATTGGATTGGCGGCAATCAGCATCTTAGTGGTTGCCGGGCTGGCGGGAGCAGACACCATGCTGCCATTGCAGCAGGTTCTGGACACTTCGGGATTCGGTACGTTGCACGATAGCCTTATTGATCAAGATTTCATCGGCGGCAGCTTTCGCGGCACGATCAGTTCGTACGTCTACGTTGATCAGTACCCATACACGAATACGGCGTACTTCGTCTGGGACATACAAGTAACCCTTTCGTCGAGCGAAGTTGAGAATCTGACCATCGCCGCGGACTTGGGCGCCGGACAGCACGACCTGAAGATCGGCGAGATCATAGCCAACATCGGGCAGCACGGCGTCATCTACGATCCGCTTGAGTCGCCTGTAAGGAAGATCCCGGACTTGGCGGATGCGATGAACCGGGTCTTCCCGGACCCCGATGAGGTCGCCTATAGGTGGCTCGGCGCAAACGAGATTGGCACGGGCGAGCGCTCGACGTTGTATCTCAAGACGAGCGGGGCGGTCGACGTCGAGCAGATCAACGCGGCCATTCGGGACGGCGGCGTGACCACGACCACACTTCTCGTGCTTGCGCCAGTCGACGACCCGTCGAGCCCGGACCTGGAAATTCCCGAGCCTGCAACATTGGCGCTGCTGGGCATTGGCAGCGTGGCGCTGATTCGGCGCCGCCGAGAATAGACAAATAGAGATGTAATGCTTCTTCCGGAAGGAAGGCCCGGGCGCGCGTATGGCCGCGCGGCCCGGACGAGCTTCGCAAACGCGAAGCTTGCGCCGCAGCGAGGAGCCTCTCGCAGAACGGAATGGGAAGGAGAGGGAAAATGTCGCGGCGAGGTATGAAAGGTCTCTGTATAATCTGGGTGCTCATTCCGGCGGTAGCCGGGGCGACGACGATCAACTGGAATTACGATTTCGCCGGCTACGACGCGGACCCTGCGCAGATGCAGGGGATCTTCGGGACCAAAGTCGACGAGCTTGACGCCGCGGGAACCGGGTTTAGTTTCGGTGGCCCGCTCGATCCTTACAGGAATCTGAACATTATCACGACGGTGTACCGGGCAACTCAGACCGTCAACATAGGGCTGGGCGAGAGCGGGATGCAGATCACCCTCCAACCGAATGACTATACATTCGCATATACGTTGGACTATACGGGAGCCATCGACACGGTGACCAACAAGAACATCTGGAGCTTCCAGTTGTACCGGGTGATCATAGATGAGTGGTTCAATGGGATCTCCAATCCGGGTCCGTTCATGGCCCTGGATGAGGTAATCGCCGGTGCGTACAACACGACAAGCGTCGTGCCGTACTATACGCCGCCGTTCATACCCTACGATCCCGACCCCGTCAACGCCAGCGGAGTGACGGGCGAGGAAGTCGACGACTATATCGCCGGCTTCGGTGCGTTCCAGTCCAGCGAGGCCGAGTTCACGTGGGATGTTAACGATTCGGTGTTGGGCATGACCAAGGCGATGGTCTTGTTGTTCACCACGCCGGACGTTCAGATCATGCGGATAGGTTGGGACAACGGCGACACCGGCGAGGGCGCGAACGTCTTCGGCGGGGGGAGCGCATTGGACGGAATTCCCGTCCTGGTCCCGGTTGTCCCGGAGCCGGTGACGTTTACGATGTTGCTTTTAGGCGGAAGTTTTCTCTTGAACCGCCGGCGACGGCCGCTAAGTTACTAGGCAGGTCCGTGCCGATATCATGTGAGGGGTCTGTCTCTTTGTGACTTAGTTGGTTCGTCGTTCGACATACTTTAAGATAGCGACCCTCGGCGTATCGCGCCGAAGCACTTAGGGAGAGACATTGGATGACGCATCAACTGGTTCGTAGGACACATCGTAGAAGCATAAGGATGATGTGTTATGCATTCCTTTGCATTATGACCGTCGCAGGTAGCGCTGAAGGGTATACGCTGCTGGATTTCCCCTCGGATGCTTCCGTCCAAGTCGGGGTGTACAAGAGTTGGGTGTTGGACAGCGATTGTCCTCGATCTCTGACGCTGTCCTATTCCATCGAGTCTGAACTCATGAGCGGTCTTGGTGGTGCTTGGGACGCCGCTCAAACCGCCGTTGGGTCCTGGGACGCCGTCAGCCCCATAATTAACTTCCTGGACGCCGACTATGAGCCTGTAGTCAATTCGGACCAGAATTGGGCCGACGGCGGGTACGGCTGGGAAGGACCCGCGGGGGCGGGCATCGGCGCCAACATCGACATCATGTCCCGCCCGGGCGATTTCGAGTTCGAGTTCCTGGGTAAGACGTACGGGTTTGGCGGTACGTCGCTCGCCTTTGCCATGCCCTGCGTGATGAGCGGGAATATCCTCAGCGTCGACATATACCTCAACAGCGATTACACGTGGGCCACCGGCGGAAACCACATCGATGTCCAGACCGTCGTGCTGCACGAGTTGGGTCACGCCTTGGGGCTGGATCATCCCAATCAGGCGGGCGTGGGCAACCATGCACAGAACTACTACCCCTGGACCGATCTGCCGGGTAAGCCCTGGAGCTACGGCGACGTGATGCACTCCACCTACTACCCCGACGGGATCAACCGGACGCTGGGCGAAGACGAGGCGGGCGGGCTTGCGTTTATTTACGACCTGACTCCCGGCGACGCCAACCTGGATAACAACGTGAACCTGATGGACCTCACCGCCGTCAGCGCCAACTGGGGCGCCCAGACCGATTGGTGCGGCGGCGACTTCAATTGGGACGGGACGGTCAACATCGTGGACCTTACGGTGCTCGCCGCCAATTGGAACTTCGGTGGCGGTCAGATCCCCGAGCCTGCAACCTTGTCGTTGCTGAGCATGGCGGTCGTGGCGCTCGTCGGCCGCAAGCGAACCTGATTACTTACTACAGATACGGAACGGATGCGGGCGGGCGCCTCGGTGTTTGTCCGCTTTTTTTGGGCAAATGGGGGCGGGCGAAACGCGCTTGGACCGGTTAAAGCAGTTAACGCTTCGCTGCAGCATCCCAGGGGCGGGGGGCGGGGTCCGCCTGGCGGCGGCGTGCCGCATCGATCCCGACGGGACTTCCTTCGCCCTTCTTGCCAGTCTCCTCCTCGCTCGCCCTGGAACGGACACATCCAACCGTTAACGGCTCTAACGATCTTACGCAAGTTCGTAGCGTTTGCATAGGGTGCGTGCAGTACAGGCACGCGGTGGATCAGACCCGGGCAGCCTTCTACCGCTACACATTTAACTAAGACCGCTTAGGTGAACCGGGTTCGTCTGGTTTGGATCTCACGTCCTGCAGAAACCGACGTAAAGGTCCCATACCACATGGGCGCCGACGGCGATCCCGAACCCGCGGTACACGTAGAGGCATCCCCAAAGCACCCCCGCGACCGTCAGGAACAGCAGCTTGGGCCATTCCAGGTGGGCGGGGCGAACCAGCTCATCGCCGGAGAAGTGACACAGCGCGAAGATGACCGCCCCGCCGATCACGGCCCCGGCCGCGACGTAAGGCTTCTTGAGTTGGAAAATATCGACGAATATCAACATCGCCAGGCTGATAAGGATCAGGCGAAAGGTAAGCTCCTCGTAGATTCCAGCGCCCAACGCCCCGATGATGATCCTGGGGATACCGGCCTCATCGGCGGCGGCGGACGTGGTCAGCACCGCAAGGGCGCTTATGAGTCTCCCGGTCAGTTGGTGGATCGCGATAAGCGGAATCGTCCAGGCGATGGACTCGGCGACCATCCCCCCAAGTGCGGTCGGGTGGATTTCCCAGGGGTCCCTGCGCGCCACCTGCTGCAGCACCAGGACGATCACGATAAGCAGCGGGGGCAGGAAGTCCGCCGTGGCGCCGAAATAGCTCAATATTCGGCCGATCAGACGGGGCGCCGCCAAGTTCGACCCGAAATAGGCCGACCCAATATGAAACCCCATCAGCAACGGCAGGACGAACAGAACATTATTCACCGGGCGCTGCGTGTGCTGAAAGTAACCGTCGCGATCTTTCGATCCCCTTGAGCCTTTCGATCGTCTCTTGCTTGGGGATGGTTGGGGTGGCATGGCGGTATTATGCAGGTGGGTGGGGCCTGTGCAATGCTAATCCGGGCTTGGTGGCAGCAGCAGGTGCGCCTCGATGCGCCGCAGCGTCCCCGGACCGATCCCCCGGACGCCAACGAGGTCCTCGGCGCATCGAAAAGCTACAGGTCCATACCGGCGGCGATACGAGACGATCGCCTCGGCGAGTACCGGTCCGACGCCGCTGAGCCTGCGGAGCGAGGCAGCCGGGGCGGTGTTGGGGTCAATTCGCTCCCGGGCGGCGGCGACGCGCTGGGGGCAGATGGTCGGTTCTTCGGCGAACCATCGTCGCTTGTGGGCGGTGGACCAACACAACAGGCAGGCCCAGACGACCGAGACACACAGCAGAGCCGCGATGTTGCGCCGTCGCCACGAAAGATCGATTCTTCGACGTGCTTGACTCACAACTCGTCTTCGTCTTGTTCGTCTTGCCGGGCTTGTCTGGCCGCCGCCTCAGCCGCCAGAAGGTACCCCTTGAAATTCCGCAGTTCTTTGTAGGCGAGCTTGGGCTTTCTGTTCGGCGAGCAGAGCCCGCCGTGAGGGAGGTAGTGCCCCGGCTGATCAGCCAGGTCGCGCCAGCAGATGGATTCGACGAACGGTTTGGATATTGCGATCCGGTAGAACGCCTGGAGCCACTCGGCTTGGAGGCGCTGCGACCACGGCGCGTGCCACTTACCCGCCTTCGGCGTCGGCGCCTCGCCGCCCCAGGCGTCTGCGGCGTCAGCGGCGGTGCTGGAGGGAACCTCGCACGCGCTGATGTGGACGACCTTGCCCAATCCCGAGAACTCGTCCAGCAGCGAGCTGATTTGCATCAGGTCGCGGACGAACATACCGTCGACGGGCACTCCCATGCACAGCTGCACGCCGAACGCGTCCAGCTTTATCCCGCTTTGGACGGCCATGTCCGCGTACAGCAGCGGCGGAATCGTGCGTTGGTTCCGCGCGTGGTACTCGCCCCATGGCAGGACAAGCTCGATCATGACCTGGCTGCGCGGGGCAAGCTTCTTCACCAGCAGGCACGCAGTCCGCGTCAGCTCCATAAGCTGCTCGAAGTTCATATTGAAGCTGTTGTATGCGTGGATCCCCGAGACCACGTTCCAGACGTGCACCTGGTTCTTATACCGCCGGACCACTTTTTCGATCCGCTCGTAAATCATGTCGCGCAGTGCCTCGAAGTCGTGCTCCCAGATATACAGCCACTGCGGCAGCTGGGTCGGCTCGAAGCTCAGAAGCGGCCCGGCGTGGACGGACTTCTTCGCCTGGGAGGCCCAGTTCATCCACGCGTCGACCTGCTCGTACTGATAGCTATGCTCTTTCGGCTCGGTGTGTTTCCAGGGGACCGGGATGCTGACGAAGTCGAACGCCTCTGTCAGTCTGTCGGTGTAATCCGCCGCTGTGGCGAACAAGTCCACCGAGCAGCCGAACCCGACGCGCCCCGCCGGCGGCGGCAGCGACTTGCGGCGCTCCAGAAGGATGTCGGCGTGGAAAAGCGCAATTTTCTCGCCGAGGGTTACGCCTTCGGTAACCGCCTGATCCGCCAAGACCCCCGCGGCGCCCGGGTCGACGGCCTTTAGCGACTCCACGAACATCCCGTTGACGCAGGCGCACTGCTTGTTCATCGACTCGGCCTGGGCGTAATCGAACAAGCCCCAGTCCTCCCACTTTCGGATGATGTGGGTCATCTGGGCTCTGGCGAGTTCCACGTTGAGGTTGTACGGTCTGTCGCGTTCGGGGAGGCGTGTGGTCCCCAGCATGTACTGCCCGGCCTGGCCGGTGTCCCACAACAGGGCGAGCCCGCAAGCGCCGGGGGTGGTCTTGCGGATTTCGATCGCTCCTTGGGAACCGACAAGCTCGGCCCGCATGGGGATGGCGTCCTGCCCGAAGACGTAGGCGCCTTGAAGCGGGATTTCGCCCGCGCTCGTCCCGTTGCTGTAGAGTTCAAAACGAAGCATGCTCACCTTTTTATGGGTCTATGGCTTCAGTGCCCGGAAAACCGAGCCACTCGACGTCGCCCAAGCCACATCGCCAGCTGCCCGAACAGACTCCTCTGCCGTCAGACACCCCAATGGTAAAGCTGAAAGCTGAAAACTGAAAGCTGAAAGCTGAAGGAACAAGTGCCATGCGGCCCTGGCTTCTTGTTGTTTTTCAGCTTTCAGCTTTTGGCTTTCTGTCGGCGAGAAATCCGGGGCTTAGCTCGTGCCGCTCTATACGTCGTATTGGCGGCCGGTCTTTTTCGGGATCATGTGTTTGGCAAGTCGGGCGTAAACGGGCAAACCGTCGGAGCCGATCTGGACGGGCGCCTCCCCGGCGATCAGCGGGAACGCATAATCGCGGAACGCATCCGTGACGCCGTTGCGCTGGCGATTGATGAATTCCGGCGGGACCGGCTTTTCGCCGTTGGCCGCCTTTTGAAGCTCAACCAGGCCCGTCGTGCAGCGATACCCACTTCCGGTCCCGGTTCGTTCCAGCGTGATCATCTTCCCGCTTACGCCGGTAAGGGCGGCTTCAACCGCGGCGGCGCCGACCATCTCGGCCTCGTGGGCGTCGGTCTTGGAGGCGAAGTGCATTGCGTTGCGCTGGGCCGTCCCGGCCCGGTTCGTCCGGCACTTGACGCCGATTTGCGACTCGATGATCGCCCGCACCGCATCGCCCGCCCCGCCAAGCTGCGTGTGCCCGAAGCTGTCGGCGGCGAAGGCCCCGCCCGCTTCGGCGATGTATTTACCTTCCGGAGTCTTGATCCCCTCCCCGCAGGCGACAAAGCAGCGCTTGTAATCCTTCAGGGATTGTCGCACGTCCGCGACGAACTTCTCGGTCTCGAAGGGAACTTCGGGCAGCAGGATCAGATGCGGGGCGTCTTCGGGCGTGCGTCGAGCCAGTCCCGTGGCCGCGGCGATCCACCCGGCGTTTCGGCCCATCACCTCGTGAACGGTTGTCGTATCGTGCGTGTACATCGCTTCGGTATCGCGCCCGGCCTCCATTACGCTCGTGGCGTTGAACTTCGCCACCGATCCGTAACCGGGGCAGTGGTCGGTGTAGGCAAGGTCGTTGTCGATCGTCTTGGGAACGCCGACGATGATCATCTCATAATCAATCCGGCGGGCCAGCTCGCCCAGCTTGGCCGCGGTGTCCATCGAGTCGTTCCCGCCGATGTAGAAGAAATACCGAATGTTGTGGGCCTTGAAGACTTCCAGGATACGTTCATAATCCGCTCTGTCGGTATCGAGGCCCTTCAGCTTGTGGCGGCAGGACCCCAACGCCGAACTGGGCGAGCACTTGAGCAGTTCGAGTTCGGCCGGGTCCTCCTTGCCCAGATCGTACAACTCCTCTCGCAATACCCCCAGGATCCCGTTGAGCGCCCCGTAGAGCCCTTCAAACGTATCGGGGTGTTTCATCGCCGTGGATATTACGCCATAAGCACTTGCGTTAATCACAGCCGTCGGCCCGCCAGACTGGGCTAACACGGCCTTTCCCTTTAATCTTCCCATTTGATCTCCTGGAAGAAGCTGGCCCAAACGAGGTTTCCAACAGTTTGGGTGCATTATACCCGCCCGCACCACCTTATCAACGGCCCGGCGGGGCTCTTTTGGCCTGAGCATTTAACCTGTTTTTTACACGCAAGTTGGCATCGGGTATCCGATGTATCTTAGGTTTAATGTAGACGGAAGAAGGAATCCCCGGCTTGCAGCGGTACCAAGTGGGTTCACCTCTGCAGGGCCGGAGCGTTATTCAGGCGGTAGGGCCAGAAAATGTCCAGGAGCATTTCAACCGGAGCGCGGATATTGGTAATCGATCCCGATCAGGGCAGATGGGTCAGGATCTCCTCGGAACTTGCGCGCGCGGGGCATACCTCACTTGAAGTACCAGATCACTACGACGCACTTTCCGTCGTCGCCTCCCAGCAGGTCGACCTGGTGCTTCTGCACATTCCACAAGACGAAAGTGTCGGTATGGACCTGCCCAACACACTG
>DAOVQV010000152.1 GCA_030628445.1 Phycisphaerae bacterium
CGTGTTGCTGTAGGCCAGTACCCCCGCGCCGGTGATAACCAACGCTCCCAGCAGTGCCCACCGCAACGCCAGGTGACGAACCTGCATTGGGTCGCTATTATTTTGCATGGTGTCGCGATCCTTATTGCTCAATACGCAATGGCTTGTTCTGTTGGTACAGCTTCACCCGCCCCTGGCGCTGCTGGGTTAGCTCCGGCGTCTCGTTTGCGCCGGTCAGCTTTATCGCCAACCTCGCCGCTGCGACCGCCCTTTCAAACTGGCCCGCTTCCGCATACGCCGCGGCGAGTGCGTCCAGGTGGGGCGCGTACCTGAACCTCGTCGATGTGCAGAGCTTCTCGGTTAGAGCCAGGGCGCGATTTCCATCCCGGACCGTCGGATCCGGGCAAGTCGCCAGTATCCACGCCAGCTTGTTCATTGCGTGGGGCAAGTTCGGGTTCGCACGCAAGGCGCGGTCGTAGGCTTCGACGGCCTGGGCGGTTTTACCCAGCTTCTCCAGGGTAATCCCAAGCGCATAGAGGACATCGGCGTTGTCGGGTTGAAGCCCAGCGGCCTGCCGGTAGTTAGGGATCGCCTCCTGGTGCCTCCCCAAGCGCGTCAGGATGCGCCCGAGATTGATATATGCCGAAACATGGTCGGGATTCACCTCGACGGCGCGCCGGTAGTGTCCGATTGCCTCCTCCTCTTTGCCCAGCTTCGCCAGCGCGTTGGCGAGGTTGTTGTGTGCCCTGGCCAGTTCTACGGGGCTGTTGAGTTTATGAGCGTTCTTGATGGTGAGCTCAAAGTGCCCCACGGCCTCGCTGTACCGGCCTATTGTGCACAAGGTGCTGGCCAGATCATATTGGGCCTGCGCGAAATCGCTTTTCAGGTCAATCGCCGTCCTGTAACAGCTTACCGCCTCGGCGAGTCTGTTGAGCTGGGCCAGCGCCTTGGCCAGATTGGTGTATGCTATCGCCAGCTCTAATCGGTCCTCGAACATCTCCCTGTACTGAATCGCGATCCTGTAGTGCCCCATGGCCTCATTAAGTCGCCCTGTTTTGACAAGTGCGTTCCCAAGGCTGCAGTGGGCGGTGGCGTAATTCGACTCCAGGCGGATTGCGGCGTTGTAGGATCCTATCGCCTCTTCGTTCCGCCCTGCGTCCGAGAAGCACCGCCCAAGGTTGTAGTGGGCGCGGGCGTTGTGGGGCCTCTTGGCGACCACGTCGGCCCACATGGTTATCGCCTCGCCGTACTGCTGGTTTCGCCGGTGCGACAGAATCCCCAGGATCACCACAATCGCGCAGACCGCTGCCGTTGGCCCCAGCGCCGTCAGGAACTTCTGCATCCGTTCGATGCGGATTGTGCGTTTTGTAACCGCCCGGGCCAGAACGTACCCGCCCACAACCACAATCGCGACCACCCCCGCCAACGACAGATACATCCGATGATCGACCGCCGGATCGGCGATCGGGATGATAGTGGAGCTGACCGACAGGATTCCGAAGAACCACGCGCCCGCAAAACCCGCCGCCGGACGGCGCCATAACGCCCATACCGTAAGGGCCAACAGTCCCACGATAAAGGCGCCCTGCGGTACGATCTGCCAGACCGTCTCGGCGACGGGCCAGCGGTAATCCAGACAAAGCCCAACCGGGAAGAACGAAAGACGCAGGTAGT
Source organism: Phycisphaerae bacterium (assembly GCA_030628445.1). Classification (GTDB taxonomy): domain Bacteria; phylum Planctomycetota; class Phycisphaerae; order SM23-33; family SM23-33; genus DAOVQV01. Next base: position 1,654 of record DAOVQV010000152.1, read on the forward strand.
GCAGGATCACGCCGAACTGGGTGGCGGCGTATGCCCCCGGTGTCAAGCTCCTCATCCCGAACCCGGCCGATGCGTCCTGGAACATGGGCTCCAGGGAGGTCCATAACAGTACCCACGTCGCTGCAAGGGCCAGATGCAGTAACCAGTGCCGCCTGACCGCACGCTTAAACGAGCCGGACACGAACGTCCGGTCATACAGCAGCACCATCAGCGGTGCGGTAATCATCACCTGCTTTGAGCCCATCCCCAACGCGCAAGCGGCGACCGCGCCGAGATACCACAACCGGCGCCAACGCACCGAGGCCGAAAACGACCGAATAGCGCAGTAGAGCGTCAACAGGTAGAAAAGGCCCATCATGGATTCAGCTCGCTGGATGACGTACGTCACGGCCGCCGTTTGCAGCGGGTGTAGCCCCCAGATCATCGCCACCGCCAGTGCAAGGGAATTCGCAGCCCGGCCGATATGCGGTTGGAACCTCTCGCACGTCAGCGTACGCCGCACGATCCCGAACAACGTAATTGTCGCCAGGATGTGCACCGCCAGGTTAAAGGCGTGATAGCTCCAGACCTTGTGCTTACTTATGGCGTAGTTGATCGCCAGCGAGACATTGACAAGCGGTCTGGATTTCGGGGTCGCCGCCAGGACGTCCCCGATGGGCCAGAGCTGTCTTAGCGACTCGTTCCTGACGATGCAGCGGTCGTCGTCGAAGAAGAATGGATTGTTGAACGTGTTGCTGTAGGTAACAATCCCCGTCGCGGTGATTACCATTACACACAGCAACGTCCATCGCAGGGGAGGGCGAATCGGCCGGGATGGCGTTTCCTTGCTGGTTTCGGCGGGCCTGTCTTTTTGTCTCTTCTTGCTTGTCATGGCTGAATTGTAATGTCAAAGGGAAGATTCCCAACAGGTCATTTCGGCAATCTTCCGGCCGGCGCGGACAGACTCATTATGCGAAGGTTCCCTTTTTGGACACAGAGAATCCGACGAACAGAACTTCCGACCCCACAACACCCTACCCTAGGCTCCGCAGCCCTGAGATGTCAACCTTCTTGCGATGAGTTTCGTCCGTTTTGCAACGGGGCCTAGTACTCTGTAACAGCAATACTGCGGGCTTCTGACTTGCCGCGATAATGCGTCTGCTGCGTCAGAACAACTTGGAATATCCAGTGAATATGCCATCGTTTTTCTTCCTTGCATCCACATCATCGGCGCGGCGTCATAACACAACATTATTGCTGTTACAGAGTACTCGGTGTGTATAATCACAGCACGCCGGTAGCGAATTGTAGGGAGAGCGCCTTGGCGATCATCGCCGGGATTGACGAAGCGGGGTTGGGTCCGGTCTTGGGGCCGTTGGTCGTCTCGGCCAGTGCGTTTTGGGTCCCTGATGAAGCCGTGGGGATGTCCATGTGGCGTTTGTTGTCCCCGACCGTCAGCAAGAAGGTCTCAAAGCGGCGTCTGAGCGTTGCTATCGGGGACAGCAAGCGACTGTATTCGGGCCGCAGGGACAACGCCCTGCAGCATCTTGAGCGAGGTGTCCTGGGGTTCCTGACCGGGCGAGGCCCCAAGGTCGATACCCTCGGCGCGCTGCTGGCCGCCGTGGCGCCTGATGCCGTGCCGCTGGTCTCGAGATATTCATGGTACGCACCCGACGATCTGTCGCTGCCCACTTGCTTGACCGCCACGGACGTCGCGCTGGGAGGAAACGCTTTGTCCGTCGCCATGGCGCGGGCCGGGGTTAAGGTCGCGCTGCTGCGGTCCCAGGTTGTCTGTGCCGGCGAGTTCAACCGCCTCCTGTCAGCGACGCGGAACAAATCGACGACGCTGTTCGACATTACCAGCCGGCTGCTCGTGCATCTGTGGAGAATCGCGGGGGCCAGTCCGGTCCGCATCTACGTCGATCGCCACGGTTCGCGGATTCGTTACCTCCCGGCGTTGCAGCGTGTCTTCCCGACTTGTCAGTTCAAGATACTTGATGAGAACGAGAATCTCAGCGCCTACCGCCTCAGCGACGCAGACCGGACAGCGGAGCTGGTATTCACCAAGGGTGGGGAGGATAAGCACCTGCCCGTGGCGCTGGCGTCAATGCTCAGCAAGTATCTTCGCGAGTTGTTTATGATATTATTGAACAGGTTCTGGGCGTCGATTGTCCCGGGGATCAAGCCGACGGCAGGATATTATGTGGACGGAAGGAGATTCTTCGGTGACATTTCACCTGCTGTGCGGAATCTTGGTATAGATAAGGGCCTTCTTTACCGATCCCGGTAAAGGGCGGATCGGGCCCGAAGACGAGACGATCATGGGAAGTGTGTTGGCGATATTCGTTGCGGTTGCGTATAGCATACTGGCGCTGCTGGCCCTGTATCTATTCATTCGGCGCATCCAAGTGGGCTGGCGCAGGATCGCCCTGCCGGGTTATGAACCGATAGTCGATCCGTACGCGCCGGAGGCGGTTGTAAGGACCGGCGCGGTGTGCGCCGTCGGCGGGGTCGCTATTGCGTGGGCCTTGGTGCACCTGTCGGCGGTGGGTTATTGGGCGGCGACGGGCGCCGGTTTGGAGAGTTACGGGCTGAGGCGGACGGCGGCGGCGTTTGCGCTGGGCGGTTACATCGTCCTGGCGGCGTCCCTGACCGGGATGGGTGGCGTGATGCTCACCAGGGCCATCGCGCATGGCCGCAAGCTGATCGCCTGGGGCCAGTTCCTCTTTGCGGGTATGGCGCTGTGGTCGATCGCGTTTTCCCTGCGCATCCCCACTCACCGCGGCGTCCCCGCGGAGCTTCGATCCGTCGGTTATTACCTGGCGGCGATTCTCGCCGGGCACCTGATTATCGACACGATCATCGGCACGGCGGCCCAACGCGTTGGGAAGGCTGCGCGGGCGAAG
>DAOVQV010000317.1 GCA_030628445.1 Phycisphaerae bacterium
CCCTTGCCGGCTGGAACGATTGGGCGCTTGCTTCGCTGCAATGGGCGGGGCTATAATATGGTTGATCTGGGCCGGCCTCACGGGATCGGCCGGCGGAGTTCGATATGAGCGACAGGCGCGGAGATAGTGCGGGATTCACCCTCATTGAGATGTTGGTGGTGTTGGGGCTGATTATCATGACCACTGCGATCGCCCTGCCGAATATCGCGGCGATCATCCGGGCCAACGCAGACGCGCAGGCCCACAATCTGATGTCGGGGCTGATTAAGTCGGGCCGCATCACGGCGATGCGTGACGGCGTCTATGCGAGCGTTCACCACCAGCTTGCCAGCCCCGACAGCCCGAGCAACAGGCGACTGGCGGGCAGTTCCTTTGCGGCCGTGCTGACGCTCGTGGAGGACTACGTGACAGGTGGCGCCCGGTGGGAACTGGCCCACGGGCAAACGCCCAAACGGTTCCCCAGCACGATGGTCTTCGGGGAAGTCAAGGCGCCGGAGGGGGCGGCCTCGCCCGGCACGTACGTCAGCGGCGGGTACAACGCCGAGGGCGTGGGGGGATCGGGCCAGGACGTGAAACCGGGGTCGAGCAACGATATTCACCTCAAGGACTTCACGACGTTCACGCTGGTTTTCACTCCCCTGGGTGGTCTGACCTGCATGCCGAACAAGCAGGATGTTTTCTTCACCGCCGACGAATACGAGGTGGGGGAGAGCGTCCTGTTCGGCAGCGACGATCCGCTGTGGATGCTCGACGTTGCCAACGCCGATTCCGACGGCGACGGCCAGGTCGGCGAGCCGGGCGCCCGGGTTATCACGATGTTCGACTACTCCCTGTTCAGCAGGCGACTCGGCGATGACCGAGTGACCTTTCTGAACGAGAACGCCCAGCTCATGCCCATCAATGTTCTGTTGGGCATGCTGGTGGAGAGAAAATGATGGCGCCGGCGACGGGCAACATGTCGAATGAACGCGCCCGCGGGGGGCGGGTACGACGAGGATTCTCGCTGGCGGAGCTGATGATCTCGATCGGCATCCTGGCCGTGGGGCTCACAATGGCAGGGACGCTGTTTCCCGCCGCCCTTCATGCGGGTCGGGAGTCGCTGAAAGACGTTCTGGGTTCAATTATCTGCGAGAACGGTCTGGCTCTCGCCAAGGCGAGATGGGCTTCGCTTACTGACGAGGAGTTCGAGGCCGATAGCGGCGCTTTGAAGGACTTCCGGGATGTGCCTAAACGGTTACTGGATGGGACTATTCGGCCGGAGCCGTTGAAGGTGCTGGCCGACGACGGGCCGGACCGGCCCAACTTCCTGACCGGCGCGGAACTGGCGTATCCTCTCGGGGACGAGACCAGTATGCTCGGCTTCGTTCTGATGATGCGCCCGGTGGATGACGACAAGGAGCCGAAGACCTTTGAAGGTTACCAGCTCGTGGCAACGAGCTACCGGCGCAGTCTGCCGCCTCCTTTCTACGCGCCAGGTCCCCACGGGCTCGTCGTCTGCCGCCCCATCACCGGCAACTTGAGCGGCGAAACGGTGAACAGCTACCGCAAGGAGGGCGACGGCCTGCTGCGCGCCGGATCACCGCTCATCGAGCGGGCGACCGGCTCATTTGCGACCATAACCCAGGCGCAGCTAAACGGTGTCAACGGGATGTTGGACCATACCTTCAAGGTGGAAGGCAGCTCGTCGCCGTTCTTCGTAGTCGTGGAGATAAATCCTCTCGAGACGGATCCTAACACCGGTGAGAAGCTGGTACTGCGGCTGAGCCCGGCAATGGCGACAATGGTTACTCGCACGGGACTGACGGGCCAATGGGTGCGGTCGCCCGGTGAATGATAGAGCGATGAACAAACGAAAAGATACAGTGAATCGTAGCTCACGGCGGTCAAGAGGCGCCGGGAGGAAGGAATCCGGTGGGTTCACCATTTTGGAGATGATGGTCACCGTGGCGGTTCTGGGGATGGTGATAACGGCGTTCAGCGTTGTCATCCTTCAGTGCAACCGCGTCGTATCCAGGGCCCAGATGTTGATGAGGGGGAACTCGAAGATAGCCGCCATCGCCCACATGCTGCGTCGGGACATCCACCGGGCAACCAAGGGCGGCATCATGGCGATCACGCAGTTCGGGAACTCCCCGATCCTGTTTCTGACGACCGGCGAGCCGATGACCAGCACCAGGACGGCAACGGAGTGTCTCGGATCGTACGTCATCTACGGGGTGCAGCCCAACGGGGCCAATCCCGCCTTGAGCGTCCTGTGGCGCCCGGAGTACGGCTTTCCGGTCAGCGGGCGCGGCATCGCGCCGGTGGACGCGGTGGCCACCACCCTGTCCGAGGTGCAAGCGTTGTCCGGCGACACAGCCGGCGGCGCGGTCTCGGC
>DAOVQV010000167.1 GCA_030628445.1 Phycisphaerae bacterium
TCTTGACGAGCGGTTCCGGCTCGGGTGCCACTGGGGCCGGTGGGGTGGCGGGTTCCTTGGTCGGTAATTCAGGCGGCGCGGGCTTTGGTCTCGGTATGCGTCTGGGGCGGACGGTCGGTTCGGCCGGAGAGGCCAGCCTGGCATGTTGCTTGATGACTGTGACCGTCTCGGCCTCGATGATGTTCACGGCGAGCTTCTCGTCGTACCGGATCGGCCCGCGAACACCGACGTACATCCCCGCGTACCCGTTCAAGTCTATCTTCCCGCCGGTGGACTGTACGTAGGCGCGAATACGAAGACTGGACGGATCCCGCAGGAGGAACCGCTTGGGATGCGCCAGCCCGCCGATGAACAACTCGCTGGCCATCAGTATCCCCTCGGCCGGATATCCCCTGGCGGCCGCTGCGGCCTCGGCGTCCTTGGTCAACTGCGTTCGATGCATCTGGAGCAGCTCTTGCTTGGCCTCGGTCTGCTCGATGATGGACTTGGCGCTCGCCAGCTCCTGTCTTTTTCGGATTGCGTTTTGGAGGAACTCGATTCGCGCATCCAACCAAGGCTTGGCGAAGCTGTCGTCGGTGACCTTTATCCGGCGGTATTTCGCCAGCAGGTCCTTGAAGTTTCTCTGTGGGGCGGGCTTGTCGTACTCGGCCCTGAGCTGCTTTTCGATCTGCTTGATCTTCGTCAGCAGGGCCGCTGCATCCTCCGTGACGGGTGGGGCGGGTTTGACTTCAGGTGGCGGTGCTTTCTTCGGCGCCGGCGAAGGGATAACGGCAGGCGCCTTCGGCGCGGTGCTCGGTTCGGTGGGGGGCGGCGTGGGGCCCTCTAGCTTCGGGTCGCCCAGGGGGGTGACGTACTTGGCGTAGATCCAGAAATGGGCGCTGTGGGGCGAGGCGATCTTATACCAATCGCCCCATCGGTCCGTCGCCTTCTCGAGGATCTCGACCGTATCGCCCTTGTTCAGCTTTCCGTGAGGCTGCCAGAAGTTAACCTCATGCTCCGTCCCGCCGGCCCTGACACGCACGTCATCGCCCGTCACGACGCCGGTCTTGGACGTCTCGTCCGGATCGACGTACTTGGCGAAGATCACACTGTAGCACCCCGGCGGGGCGAGAATCTTCAGCCAGTTATTCATCCTCCCGACGACTGTCACGTTGGCTGGGCGGCTCAGCTTTGCGCACTGATAGTAGTCGTTGCGGCCGTCGGCCTCGCCGGGTCCGCTGCGAACGTACACGTTTGTTCCGGTTATGGCGCCGATATACGGGTACTGCGGGGTCGCGCCCTCATCGCCCGTCGCCACGACGCCCGGGGCGGCGATGACGATGCTTAACGTCCATGTTAGAACGATCGCGCCTCTTATCATGACATGCTCCTTCGGGCTGACATGCCTCGCAATTTTCCCGTGCCCGTTTCGCAGACGGTATCATTTTGCCCCACGCATGTCAACAATGGCAAGAAGGGACTTATTTTTTCGGAATCTCCGGACCGGCGGCGCGGAGGCGGCGGGGGGATTTGCGGTCTTGGGGCGTTTCTAGGCGGGCACCGAGACGGTAAACGCCGCGCCCTGTCCGGGCGTGCTTTCGACCTCGATCCGCCCGCCCAAGGCGGCGACGATCTGGCGGCAGATCGCCAGTCCAAGCCCGCGGCCGTCCGTGCTTCCGTTCCCGCCCTGCTTGGTGGTGAAGAAAGGTTCAAAGATCTTCGAAAGGTGCTTGGCGGCGATCCCGCCGCCGTTGTCGCTCACTCGCAGCACCAGGCGCTTGCGCTTCCTGCGGGCCCAGACCCGCACCAAGCGCGGCGGGGCCTTGTCGATCACCGCCGAGCGGGCGTTCATAATCAGATTAAGCACCACCTGCTGCAGCTCGATCCGCCGGATTCGTATCACCAGATTCGCCGGGATGTCTATCGGCATCTCGATCCCGTCTTTTCGCGGGTCGCGTCCCATGGCGGCGACGGTCCGGCGGACCAACTGGTCCAGGTTCACCTCGGTGGGGGCGGCCCTGCTCCCGTCGGTCAGCCCAAGGATGGCGCCGCAGATTTCCGTAGCCCGCAGGCCGTCGTCGGCCGCCCGCATGATGGCCTTGTCAACCAACGCCGGATTGCTCCTGGCCAGCTGGGCGTAGTTGATCATCGGCGTCAGGATGTTATTGAACTCATGCGCAACCATCGCCGTCATGGTCCCCAGCGTCGCCAACCGCTGCGTGTGGCGCAGCTGCTGGCGCAGGGCCTCCACTTCCATCTCGAGCTTGGCGAGTTCTTCCCGGTGGCTTTGGGCCTTTGTCTCAACTGCGGTGGACATGTAACTTCCGTCCCGCGACCGATAATCACGCCGTCGCGCATCGGCGGCGCAGCGACAAACTCGTTCGTATGATTCATCGGCCCAATTGGCGCGCAGACTTAAGATCTTTGGTCCCCGCTTGGGTGGCCCGTGCGACGGCGGGTTGTGGTCCCGGCGCGCCGGGGGCACTGGAGCAATTTAAGATTTTCCGTTCCGTTCTGGCCGGGGCCGGGTTCGGCTTCCCTCAAAACCTGCGTCGTCGAAGGACTTGTGCCCGGCGCCGTCGAAGCAGGCCCAGGGCGCCTATCGCCAACAGGCAAAGCCCCGTAGGTTCGGGAACCGCATCCCACCCGATCAGATCCAGTGCGATCAGGTCGTTGACCGAGATCTCCAAGAGCTCTCCCATCGCCGCCGTCGGATCCATGATGCCCAAACCGAGGTCATCCTTCCAGTGGGACGCCTGGTACCCGTCGCCGGCGAAGGCGCCGGTGGACATGGGCGCCGACCCGTCGCCGTAATAGAACGAATGCGGGAACCCGGGCGTCAGGTCGCGTGGTGTTAACGTAAAGTCAAACCCCGGATCGTCCAGGTCGGGCGTCCAGAAGCGGAACAAATCCAGCGGGCGCGGCCAGACGTCATCGGCTGTCCCGCCATCACTCAAGACCATGTCCACGTAGTCCACCTCGCTGGTAAACCCGAGTATGTGCCCGATCTCGTGGACGGCTATCCCTTCGATGTCGTACTTATCCCCGTCGATCCCGTCGCTGGTATCGTAATCCCAGGCAAAATCGCTCGACAGCGTGATGGCCCCGTCGCTTCCGGGTTCGGACCCGCCCAAGGCGAGGTAGTTGGCCTTGGACAACCAGGCGATCCCGTCCATCGAAAACCCGTCAGGGAGGTACGCGCTGAACTGCGCGCCGGTGGGCAGGTTCGGTAGCAGCGCCGCCTCGCGCGCATAACCCCAACTCGGCGCCGCTTCGCCTCCGGCGGCGACCAGATCTCGGACAGTATTGTACCCGCCGGCCATCATCGCAGACATTGCCTGGCCCAGGATCCCGGCGCCCAGCGATGCCATGTCTACGTCGATGTTGATCGTTACCGCATCATTCAACACCGCCGACCAGCGCGCCGCCGCCCGGTCGAAGGCATCCTTGGCCTGCTGATTTGAACCCAAACCCGGACCGTACGTCAGACTAAACGCCGTCGCCGCTATCGGCACGTCGGTACGTTGGGCCGGGGTGATGGCGGAGTTCAATATCTCACCAGCGTTGGTGGCGATGTGAATGATCCTGGGTGTCTTGGCCCACGCTGAAGTCCCCGCGAAAACGATGAAGAGCAAACTTAAAACGACAATTCCCCTACAAGCCGGTTTCCACGAGCGCATTGATATCTCCTTTTTAGATAGAGCAAGAAAAGAGCGTCTTTCGTGGGAACTCGGCCGGTGTGGCCTAGGCAGGTACGAACGAGCGAGAACGTCCTTGCCGATTGAGAGGTATCAACTCATCCCGCTCCCAAAGCGAGCTAGAGCGACGACGATAATACCATCACTTCGAGATTTGTCAACCATGTTCTTTTATTTTTCTGACAGGTCACATACCGTCACCGGCGAAAACTGTTTCAACATCGCCGCGCCGTCGGTATCATCTTGTGAATGTATCCAATATCACACGGTATCGACATGGTTGACTGCGCCCGCTTAAAGGCCGTCCTCGATCGCCACGGCGAGCGGTTCCTCACCCGCGTCTTTACCCCCACCGAGCTGGATTACTGCATGCCCAAGAAGCGCCGGATCGAGCACCTCGCCGGGCGCTTCGCCGCCAAGGAAGCCGTCCTGAAAGTCCTGGGCACCGGATGGGGAAATGGAATCAGTTGGCGCGACATCGAGGTCCGCAACGAGCCGAGCGGCCGCCCGCGAGTCTACCTCACCGGGCGATGCCGCCAAATCGCCGACCAGCTCGGCGCTGCCA
>DAOVQV010000223.1 GCA_030628445.1 Phycisphaerae bacterium
GTCGGTCTGTTCCGCCCAGCGTCTTGGTAAGCGCCTCGAGGTCTGCATCTTCGGTTGCAATCGCAGCAGGCATCTCGCCTTTTTCCCGCAGATGCACAGCCACGCCCCGCGTGTCGACCCCGGCCAGACAAGTAACCCCCGCCTGCGACAACATGTTCTCAAAGCTGTCCTCGGAAAGGTAGTGGCTGCGAAACTCGCTGAGCACCTTGACTACCATCCCGGCGACCTGCGGTTCGGGCGATTCGGAAAACCGTTCGGCGACGCCGACGTTGCCGATCTCCGGATACGTGAACGCCAGAATCTGACCCTTGTAGGCCGGGTCGGTCGCCATCTCCTGAAATCCGACCACGCCGGTGTTGGCGACGAGCCAGCCCGTGGTTGTCTTGGCGGCGCCTCGCAGCGTCCCTTCAAAGCACGCCCCGTCCGCCAGCAGAAGATATCCTTTCATGTTTCCGTCTTTTCCACTCACTCGTTGGGCCTCTCGGGTCGTCTCTAGACGTATTCCACCGCGGCCGGCGGCTTTGGGGTTAGGTCGTACAGACAGCGGTTGACGTCCTTTATCTGCACGATCCGCTCGCAGATCCGGTTCAGTTTTTCCCAAGGTAGCTGTGTGGCGGTCGCGGTGCGGGCGTCCACGGACTCGATGCACCGCAAGACGATTATTTGCCCGAACTGTCGCTTGTTGTCGCGGATACCCGTGGCCCGGTCGTTCAGCAGCACGGCCATGTATTGGAAAGCTCCACTGTCGGCGAGTTCCTCTTCGACGATCGTCGTCGCCTCCCGCACGGTTTCCAGGCGCTCGGGCGTCACTTCGCCTACGATCCGCGCAGCCAGGGCCGGACCGGGGAACGGAATCCGCCGGGAAAGCTCATCCGGCAGGTCGAGGAGCTTGGCGACCTCGCGGACGCCGTCTTTCCGCAGCGTCTTGAGAGGCTCGAGGACGGAATACCCGTAGGTCTCTTCCGGCGAGATCCCAATCTGGGCAAGGATGTTGTGCTGGCGCTTGATTCCAGCCACCGTTTCCTCGATATCCGTCAGGATCGTCCCGTGCAGGAGGAACTTCGCGCCGCGGTCCTTGACCTCCCGGCCGAAGACCTTGGCGTAAAAGGTGTCCGTAATCACCTGACGCTTCTTCTCCGGGTCGGTTTCCCCGGCCAGGGCCGCCAGGAATTCCTCGCGAGCGTCGAGAAGCTCGACGCCGATGCCCATCCCTTTGAATATCTCCACGACGCGCTGTGGCTCGCCCTGGCGCATCAGTGCGTTGTCCACGAAGATGGTCTTGAGTTGATCGCCCAATGCCCTATGCCCAAGAACCGTCACCACCGAGCTGTCGACGCCGCCGCTCAACGCGTTGATCGCGATCGCATCGCCGACGGTGTTCTTGAGGTTCTCGACTTGTTCTGCAATGAACTTCTGATAGTCCATGGTGATCTCCCTCAGGATGGGTGTTAGCTGGAATCCGCACTAAGCGACAACTATAAACCCGCAAGACACTAGCGAACCACCCCAGCGGTTGCAATCGAATTCCCGGACGAAATTGCACAGTTATTACCGTACGATTCAGTTGCGGCTGGGCTATCCGCGGAGGATCTCCCGAGAAGTGCCTAGTCTTCGGAGCACCCCCTTTTTATGTCGCATTTCGTGTGTCCACTTGCTCTTGTCTATGGAAACGTTTCCTGCAGGGAGTGGCGGTGAAGATGCAATCGGACGCCGAGCTAGTAGCAGCTGCCGTTGGCGGCCGCAGCGGTGCTTTCGCGACACTGGTACGTCGATATGAGCGGGCCGTTCGGGCCGCAGCGGCCGACGTGCTGAAGGACCACGACGCGGCCACGTCTCATTCTGCCAGGGGCTCTTAGCACCGCCCCGGCGGCGATGCAGCTTGTGAATCATTCCAAGTCCCGTATCTGTTTGCAGGAACGGATGATCTCCCGCAGAACGTCGGGGGTAATGCTTTGCTTCCCGTCGGACCAGGCCGTCTCCGGGCGGACGTGGACCTCCAGCAGGAGCCCGTCGGCCCCGGCCGCTATCGCCGCCTTGCTCATCGCCAGAACCAGGTCCTTGCGGCCTGTCCCGTGGCTGGGATCGACGATGATGGGAAGAAAGCTTTCGATCTTCGCCCCGACAACGGCGTTTAAGTCCAGCGTGTTGCGGGTGTAGTCTTCAAAGGTTCGGATACCCCGCTCGCAGAGGATCACGTTTTCATTTCCATTGCGGACGATGTAGTCGGCCGCTGCAAGCCACTCCTCTAGCTTGGACGAATCCCCTCGCTTAAGCAGGACCGGTTTGCTTGCGCCGCCCAGTCGGGAAAGAAGTGCGTAGTTGCGCATGTTCCTCATCCCGACCTGGAAGATGTCCGTGTGCTGCCCGACAAGATCGATGTGTTCGGAGTCGATCACCTCGGTCACGATCGCCAGCCCGGTCTGGCGCTTGACCTTCGAGAGTATCTCGAGCCCCTTTTCTCTGAGCCCCTGAAAGGACCATGGCGAGGTCCTGGGTTTATAGGCCCCGCCGCGGAATATCCGCGCCCCGGCCTGTTTGACCTCCTCGGCGATTCTCAACGTGGTCTGTTCGTCCTCGACCGAGCAGGGACCGGCCATGAACACCAGGCCCTCCCCGATCCGGACGCCTTCGACGTCGATGACCTTGTCTTCCGGATGGACGTGGCGGGAGACGTACTTGTAGGGTTTGAGGACCGGCATGGCCCGTTCGACGCCTGGTAAGGAGGCGATGGAATCGAAATCGACCTCCCTTTCGTCGCCTATGATTCCGATGATGGTCCTTTCCTCGCCGCGGCTGATGTCCGCGTCCATCCCATAGGTCTTGAGCTTCTCGACGACCCTGGCGATCTGTGAATCGCCCGAACCGGGTTCCATGACTACGACCATCTTGTTGCTCCTTGCTGCGCCGTTGTTATGTCAGCACGTTCAAACGCGCATCAGCCGGATCGCACCGACCTGACAGAACAGGCTACAGTGCGTTCAGCGATTTGGGAAGTGCGCGGCCTCGACCTTTCCGGGGGGCGCTGAAATCCACCGGGTCCGATGGGGCGCTTGCCAGCAACCCGCCAGGGATATAGCATGAGCGGCTAGGGGCAGCGCCGGTTTTCGGGCGCGTTTGAGTTGTTGGGTGTGCCTATGCGGACTACATGCTGTCTAGCTGTTCTTGGGCCCTTGTTAACAGCAGCCATGCTGGGCTGTGAAGCGCCCAGGCTGACCGTACAACATACGTTGCCACCGGCCCTGGACGTTCCCGCCGAGGCCCTTATGGTGGATCCGGCCGACTTCGTGGTGACCTCCGGTCAAGACGGTACGGTCGCCGCCCTTGTCGCCAAGGTGCTTAAGAGGCGCCTGAAGACCTGGACCCCGTTCGTACCGGAAGGGATCCCGGAAACTGAAGCCCAAGGTGCGGGGCGGATTGAGGGAAAGATCCATATCGAGCAAACCGAGACAAAAGGGTCTCGCTGGGTTCGCCGCGAGGAAGCAGAGACCGGCCGGCTGCGAAGAGAGAAGATACCCA
>DAOVQV010000377.1 GCA_030628445.1 Phycisphaerae bacterium
ACTACGAAGACGTCCACGCCCATAGCCTCGACGTTGTGGATCGTATCCAGCGTTGTTTCGCCCTTGGTTACGGATGAGCCCTTGGCGGTGAAGTTGATGGTATCGGCCGATAGGCGGCTGGCGGCGAGCTCGAAGCTCATCCGCGTCCGCGTGGAATCCTCGAAGAACATCAGCGCCACCACTTTCCCGCGAAGGGCCGGGACCTTCTTGATCGAACGCGTGGAGACCTCCTTGAAGCTCTCCGCCGTGTCGAGGATATGGACGATCTCCTCGGGCGATAGCTCATCCAGCCCTACCAGGTCCTTGCGCGACCAGACGAAATCCCGCTTCGCCCTGGTGCGACGGGAGCGGCTACGACTTTTTGATGATGAAGACGCCTTCTTGCCCATCGTTTTCTTTAAGCCTGACTTGGACGCGTTGATTTGGGGGTACCTTGATTTCCTTGGCGACGATATCGGCCGAGATGGGTAGCTCCCGCCCGCCGCGGTCGATCAGCACCGCCAGGCGGATTACCTTGGGCCGGCCGAAATCGTGAAGCGCATCGAGCGCTGCGCGGATGCTGCGGCCGGTCTGAAGAACATCGTCCACCAGCAGGACCCATGTATCGTCCAGGTCGAAGTCGATTTCGGTGGCCCGCACGAGCGGCGCGCCGCGACGGCGGGAAAGATCGTCCCGATAAAACGTGATGTCCAGCACGCCGTGGTGGACGTTGTGCTTCGTCTTAAGGGCTTGGATGCGATCGACGATTCGCTGCGCGAGTGTTTCGCCCCTGGTGCGGATTCCGATTACGGCAATTGGGGAATCGTCCGGCAATTCGGCGATGACGGCCTTACACAGCCGCTCGACGGCCCGCTCGACTTGTTCGCCCGTCAATACCTGTTTCATAGCCCCGCGGGTTGACCTAAACCACACCTGCGGACAAATGCTAACCGCCGGCGTGCCTGAAGGCAAGGGCAAAGATTCCCGCCCGCCCCGGTAAGTGGGGCTCGGGGAGTAAAGTTTCCCTGCTGAACTGGCCGATTCCCAGTATGGTCGGGCCCATTCGGCCGGGATTGATGATATATTGGGATGCCCAATTGGACCGCTTTTGGAAGGACCTGCACGATGATTAGCTCGAATGGTCGGTCGCGGGCGGTGTTGGCGTCTCTGAGCCTTTTCGTCGTTTGCACAACGGCGGGGGCTCAGTCACCTGGCGACCTGGGCCTGTCGGTGTACTACCAGGTTACTTACCAGGATGGGAACATCGAAGATGTCACCCAGGTCCCCGCCACCAACGAGGGTATCCGCATGATCGTGCGGATCAGCCGGTATCAACCCGGCGCCACGCCCCGGAGGTTCTTGGCGACCGGGCGCGTACCGTTGGGCTTGACAGGGCGCGGGTGGACGATAAAGACCGACCTTCAGTGGAACGGTAAGGCGTGGGTCGCCCCGCCGGTCGTTCGCAAGATGAGAGAACCGGGCGCGGACCTCGTCGGGAGGCGCAGCCAAACCACCCAGACCGCGGTTGTCAGGAAACTGATCGAGGCCGAGTTGAAGCGGCAAAGGAATGAACTGGATAAGCTCATCGCTGCCGTCGCTCGGGCCGAGAATGATCTGGCGGGGGCGGAGAAACCCCAAGACCACGACACCGCCCGGACACTATTGGAGGCTGCTCGCGAGGCCCTCCGACG
>DAOVQV010000247.1 GCA_030628445.1 Phycisphaerae bacterium
ACATGCTGGCGCGGAAGATCGCCGGGTCGATAGTGAACGCCGGCGACGGGCAGCACGAACATCCCACCCAAGCGCTGCTGGACATCTTCACCATCCGCCAGCAGCTCGGGAGGATCGAGGGCGTAAAGGTGGCGATCGTCGGCGACATCGCCCATTCGCGCGTCGCCCGCAGCAGCATACTTGGCCTGACAAAACTTGGGGCACAGGTCGTTGTGGTCGGGCCGCCTACACTGGTGCCCTCTGCGATCACGCCCATGGGATGCACGATCAGCCACAGCCTCGACGACGTGCTGGACCAGGTCGATGTAATCAACATGCTGCGGATTCAGTTCGAGCGGTTCGGGTCGAATCTATTCCCCTCGGTTCGCGAGTACTCCCGACTTTACGGAATGAACGCCCAGCGGGTGGCCCGCTGCAAGGGCGACGTGCTGATTATGCACCCCGGGCCGATCAACCGCGGCGTGGAACTCACTTCCGAAGTCGCCGACGGACCAAACAGTTGCATCCTCCAGCAGGTGACCAACGGCCTGGCCATACGCATGGCCGTGCTGTACCTGGTGACGCAAGGGACCAGATGATCGACCTTCTCATACAAAACGGTCGTGTGATTGATCCGGCCAGCGGGCTGGACGAAGTGGGCGACGTGGCGATCAGCAAGGGTAAGATCGCGAAGGTAGGGAAGGTCCGCGGTAAGGGAAGGGAAGTAATCGACGCGTCGGGCAAGATCGTCGCGCCTGGTCTGATCGACCCCCACGTCCACTGCCGTGAACCCGGCCACGAGGAAGAGGAAACCATCGCTACCGCCGCGGCGGCAGCCGTCGCCGGCGGGTTCACCACGATCCTCGCCATCCCGAACACCCACCCCCCGGCCGACGACGAGACCGCCATCCAGTATGTCCTCCAACGAGCCGAAGATGCCGACCTTGCACGCGTCCTGCCCGTAGGGTGCATAACCAAGGGCCGCGAGGGTAAGGAATTTTCCGAGATGGGCATGATGCTCCAGGCGGGGGCGGTCGCCTTCACCGACGACGGCGACGGGGTGGCGTCGGCGTCGGTGATGCAGCGGGCGATGCAATATGCCCGGCTGATCGGAGCGCCTCTTTTGCAGCACTGCCAGGACCCGGACCTTGCAGGCGGGATGATGAACTCTGGAGCCGTCGCGGTTCGGTTGGGCCTCAGCGGAATCGCCGCATCCGGCGAGCAAATCATGCTCCGGCGCGACCTGGAACTGATGGAGCGCACGGGTGCTGGATATCACGTCATGCACGTCTCCAGCGCGGGCAGCGTCGATCTGATACGCGCCGCTAAGGCGCGGTCCTTCCCAGTCACCGCCGAAGCCACACCGCATCATCTGCTGCTGACCGACGCAGCCTGCATGGGCTACGACCCGAACTACAAGGTCAACCCGCCGCTTCGCTCGCCCGGCGATGTGGAAGCCGTTCGGGCCGGCGTGGCTGACGGGACCATTGACTCGCTGGCGACCGACCACGCCCCGCACGCCAAGGAGGAGAAGGAGTTGGAGTTCGCCCTGGCGCCGTTCGGGATCATCTCGCTGGAGTGCGCACTGGGTCTGTACGCCAAGGCGCTGATCGAAACCGAGCTTATGGACTGGACAGCTCTTATCGCCAGGATGACCAGCGGGCCGGGCGCCATGATAGGAAAACCGCTCGGATCCCTCGCCGT
The DNA here is from genome assembly GCA_030628445.1 of Phycisphaerae bacterium. Classification (GTDB taxonomy): domain Bacteria; phylum Planctomycetota; class Phycisphaerae; order SM23-33; family SM23-33; genus DAOVQV01. The sequence goes on from DAOVQV010000247.1 coordinate 1,684, forward strand.
CGGCGGTCCGGCGGATGTGACCATTATCGATCCGGACAGGCGATGGACCGTCAAGACCGACAAGTTCGTCTCCCGCTCCCGCAACTGCCCCTACGACGGGTGGAAGCTCAAGGGCCGGGCGGTGATGACGATCGTTTCCGGGCAGATCAAATATCAACTCTGATTATTGCCCAGCAAGGCACAATTGACACCGAACAAGTCGTTTGATATCATACTCGCTTGAACGGCCGGAAGTTATGGCTGTCGAGGTGCAGCATGGCAGATAAGAGGCCCGAACGAAGGCGCAGCAAAAGGCTGGCGCTGTCCTGCCCGGTCAAGTTGATCAGCGAGGCCGGGAAGGTAGTCGCCCAGACCAAGGCCCTCAACATCTCCGACGGTGGTGTATTCCTGTCCCTACCGATAGAGGCCCTCCCCGGGTGCGGGTGCACCGTGAAGCTGGACCTTTCCGTACCTCGCTTCACCCCTAATACCTACATGCTGGAGGATGTTACCTGCCAAGCAAAGGTGCTTCGCCACCAGCCGCTCGTCAATGAGACGCTCGCCGGGGCGGCCTTGCAGTTCGACCCGCCGGCGGACCTGGCGTTGGAAGCATAGGGACCCGACGACAGCGCCGGACTTAACAAGCGCGTCGGGTTCTCCACCCCCAATGGTGTGTTCTTATGTTGATTTGATCGCCTTTGCGGCGATGTCGCGGCGGTAATAGCAATCCTTCCAGCGAATCTTATCGACAGCTTGGTAGGCCCGCTCCTGTGCATCCGCGATCGTCTCACCCAAGGCGGTGACCCCGAGGACCCGCCCGCCGTTGTTGACGAGCTTACCGTCGGACAGGGCCGTGCCCGCATGGAAGACCTTCACGTCGCCGAGGGCTTCGGCGGCCTCGATCCCGGTGATCTCGTGGCCCTTTTCGTACGAACCGGGATACCCGCCCGAGGCCATCACCACGCAGACGGCCGGGCGAGGGTCCCACTCCAACGTCACGCCATCGAGGTGATGCTCAGCGACGGCGGCCATTGCTTCGACCAGGTCGCTTTTCAGGCGCATCATCAGGGGTTGGCACTCCGGATCACCGAAGCGGACGTTGAACTCCAGCACCTTCGGGCCTGCGTGGGTGAACATCAGCCCGGCGTACAGCACGCCTTTATAGCGCCCGAAGTCGCGCCGCATCGCGTCCACGATCGGGACAAGCACTTCCGCCTCAATGCGGTCCATCATGGCCCGGTCGATAATCGGGACGGGGCTGTAGGCCCCCATCCCACCGGTGTTGGGCCCCGTATCCCCGTCGCCGATCGGCTTGTGGTCTTGCAGCGGCTCCATCGGGTAGATGCTCTTACCGTCACAGAACGCCAGCACCGTCACCTCCTGCCCGACGAGCATCTCCTCGATAAGGACTGTCTTGCCAGCATCGCCGAAGACCTTCTCGCCCATGATCTGCTCGAGCGGTTTTACCGCCTGGTACGGCTCGGGACAGACGAACACGCCCTTACCCTTAGCCAGCCCGGCCGCCTTGACGGCGACA
>DAOVQV010000341.1 GCA_030628445.1 Phycisphaerae bacterium
AGCTTCTCCCCCAAACCCCCTCAGGTTCGCGTCCTGCTCGGCCGCAAAGAGAATCGGCCGGGCCAGCTGGCGAAAGACCGTTCCCGGCCGATCACTCCCCGACTAGGACTCGAACCTAGAACCTAGCGGTTAACAGCCGCTCGCTCTACCAATTGAGCTATCGGGGATCATGGACGCCGCCCACGCCGCACACCAAAGTATCCTATCGGCCGGATAAGTCAAGCGGTTTGAGCCTTGTTCGCCCCACCGGGGGAGGCGACCTACCCGCCCTTCCTGTCGACAAGCAGCTCGCCGCCGGGCGCGATGTTCTCGGGCGGGTTCTCGTGGATCACCGTGGTGATGATCTCCTTGCGGTGCCCGGTGGCGCCGCTGACGGCCTCGGTGATCGAACGGGCCAGCTTCCGCTTGGTCTCCGTGTCCATCGGCGGGCCTTCGAAGATAATTAGTGGCATGATTCGGTCTCCTGACCTACAGTTTGTCGACGTGTTGGTCCTTGTGCTTCGTCACGTCTCTTGCGTGGGGTTGTGGTACTCGCAAGGCACGGCCGTTTGGCACAAGCCGCAGCCGTAGACGCCATCCCAGCCGTAAAGCTCCCGTCCCCGCTGCTTGACAGTCCCGTATGAGTGCTGCCGGCAGGCGTCCTTGTCACGGTCGGCGTCCAATGGAAATCACCGATGGTCTGCTTGAATCGTGCGAACCACGGATAGTCCGCGGCCGCCACCGCCACCATCGGCGGATCGAACAATGCAACGCCGCCCGGGGGGGCGAAGTACTTCGCTGAATCCTGCTCGTATAACGCGCCGAGAATCCGCGCCGGGTCGATCTTCATGACATTTGTCCTACATGGCACTGCTGATATGAGGATAACCTATCACTGCGGCGTGTCCAAACGGAACATCAACGCAGCGGTGTCTTGTCTGGCGCCTGCGAACCGCCGCTTAGCGCAGTTGACAGTGTCCGAGAATTGCTCTACATTGCCCGGACTATGAAGATTTTATCAGGGATACAACCATCGGGGCGACTGCACGTTGGGAATTACTTCGGCGCGGTGCGGCAGTTCGTGAGGCTGCAGGAAGAGGGGAACGAGTGCTTCTACTTCCTGGCGAACTACCACGCGCTGACGAGCCTCCAGGACAAGGCCCAGCTCCAGGAGCTGTCGTGGCACCTGGCGGCCGGTTACTTGGCGCTGGGGATCGACCCAAGCCGGACCGTCCTCTTCCTGCAGTCGGACGTCCCGCAGGTGACCGAGCTGGCGTGGATACTTAACTGCGTCTGCCCCGTGACCATGATGGAAAAGGCAACGTCGTATAAGGACAAGATCGCCCGCGGCATCCCGCCCACCATGGGCCTGTTCGACTATCCTGTTCTCCAGGCGGCCGACATCATCATCTACGATTCGGACCTAGTCCCGGTCGGGGCCGACCAGAAGCAGCACATCGAGATGACGCGCGACCTCGCCGGGCGTTTCAACCGCGCCTTCGAGGCGGACGTGCTCGTCGAGCCCGAGCCGTACATCGTCCCGTCCGTGGCGGTCGTGGCGGGGATCAACGGGCAGAAAATGTCCGCCAGCTACGGCAACGCGATCGAGATTTTTCAGGCGCCCAAGCAGACGAAAAAGCGATGCGCCGCGATAGTTACCGACTCGACTCCGCTGGAGGCGCCGAAGGACCCGGACAGGTGCAACGTCTTTGCGCTTTTGAAGCTGTTCGCCGACGAGACCGAGCTTACCGAAATCGCCGAGAAGTATCGCGCGGGCGGATACGGTTACGGCCAGGCCAAGGACCGCTTGGCAGAATTGATCAACGAACGATTCGCCCCGGCACGCGAAAAGTACGCCAAACTGGAAAAGAACCCCAACTACGTCCGAGACGTGCTTTCCGAAGGCGGCCACAAGGCGCGCAATATTGCGGAGGCGACAATGCAGCGCGTCCGCGACGCGTGCGGGTTGGTTACGAATAAATAGACGACGGGTGGCGCGGCCCCGAGGGGGCCGTGTTATCTGCCGATGTAGGAACACGGGTTGCAAGCAACCTGTGCCACCCTCCCACTTGGCACTTGGCGGATTAGCAATGACCAGACCGAACATAC
>DAOVQV010000192.1 GCA_030628445.1 Phycisphaerae bacterium
CACGACGTCCCGGTAAGCCTTTGCGGAGAGATGGCCGGCGATCCGGTCTTCACGGTGCTGCTGCTGGGGCTGGGACTGCGAATCTTCTCCTGCGCGCCGCCGGCGATACCCAAGATCAAGAAGATCATCCGCTCGGTGACCATTGAACAGGCAGTGCGGGTCACCAGAAGGGCCATGAGCTTCGACTCCGACAAGGAAGTCATAAACTACCTGCGCGCCGAGATGCGCCGGGTCCTCCCGGAGGCTTGGGCCGAGTAACGACTCCGACAAAACGCCGCTGCGAATCGACTCGCTCGATCGGGACGCCATATACCCGGAAGGGATCAGAGAATCTTGTCCCAACGATGGTGCATATGGTTCGCCGTCGAAGGCGACCTCAGGTTTCTGTCGCATCACGAGACGATGCGAACGATAGAAAGGATCGCCACCAGGGCGTCCTTACCGCTGCGGTACACACAGGGGTTCAATCCGCACCCGGTTATGTCCTTGGCGGCCCCGCGGCCCACAGGTGTCGCATCCCGCAATGACCTGCTTGTGGTGTCACTGGAGGAGACACCACAAGGGTACAAAGCGAATACGCTCTTGGGGCGAATAAACGAGCAGGCGCCTGCGGGTATGAAATTCTTCAAGGCCGCACCGCTTACCGCCAAAACAACACCGCTCCCTGTGCGTATTACATATGAGCTTGTTCTGCAAGAACAACAGACACCCCCGGTCGCCGACCGCCTGGAGCAGTTGGGACGGATGCACGCCTGGCCGCTCGAAAGACACGCACCCCCGAAGCGAACCGGGAAGCGCAGAGCCCCCAGGACAATTGACATCAAGACCTTGATAGAGGAGATAGGATTAACAAAAGCCCCGGAGCCTCTGCTGCGATGGATCGCCGTAGAGGCCGGTGGGCTGTGGGCCCGGCCCGGCGAGGTGCTCAGGTTGGTGGGGCTGGACGAACGGACTGACCTGGCGAGGGTAAGGCGGGCCGAGATCGAATACACCGGCGTCCCAACCAGCCCAAAGCAGGACCCTCAAGCAAAAGAAACTTAGAGCCCCTAACATCAATGAGGCGCGATCCGCGTTGTGACGCCAATGAGATGGATATAAGGGTCAACGACGATGGAATACCTTAATGGTATGTCGAGCAGTTTAGACGCCGTAGACGCTCATTGGCGTGGCAAGGCGAAGAGACGGGTGTGGTGCTTGGCGAAGGCGGGTCGGCTTTTACTTTTGTGCTTTGGGCTTTGCTCGTTGCTTTTGAGCCCACAGCAGCTATCTTGAGAGTAGCTCAGACCGATCGCGGCCGATAGTGAGACCGACATGCCCAAAGAAATGCTGATCAGCACAGTCCAGAAACAGGAATGCCGCATCGCCATCGTCTCCGGCGGGAATCTGGAAGAGCTGTACATAGAGCGGCCCTCCAGCGCCTCGCACGTGGGTAACATCTATAAGGGACAGGTCACCAACATCGAACCCGCGATTCAGGCGGCGTTTGTGGACTTCGGACTGGGCAAGAACGGGTTTCTGCACGTCTCGGACCTCCATCCGGACCATTTCCCCAAGCGCCAGGGCCGCGCCGAGCCCGTGGGCAAGAAGCAGCCGTATCGTGACCGCCCTCCCATCCAATCGTGCCTTAAGCGAGGTCAGCAGATCGTCGTACAGGTTACCAAGGAAGGAATAGGTACAAAGGGCGCTACGCTGACGACATATCTGTCCGTACCGGGAAGGCTGTTGGTGCTGATGCCCGGGATGAGCCGCCTGGGCGTCTCGCGAAGGTTGGAGGATGACAACGCCCGCCTAAAGGCCCGCACCATGCTCGAACAGCTGGATCTACCGGATGACATGGGCATCATCGTCCGCACCGCAGCCGTTGGGCACGACAAGCGCCAGTTCCAGCGCGACCTGAACTACTTGCTGCGATTGTGGAAGGCCGTCAAAGAGCGAATAAGAACCACCAAGGCGCCGGCGGAGATCTACCAGGAGTCGGACCTGCTGATCCGAACCATCCGGGACATCTATAACAGCACCATCGGCAGAATCATCTGCGACAGCCGGTCCGACGCTCTGAACGTAAAGGAGTTCCTCAACGTCGCCGTGCCCAGACACAGGAGCAAAGTGGAGCTCTACGTCGGGACCGGCGGGTTGTTCCATGACTTCGGCCTGGAGGATCAAATCGAGAAGATCTACTCGCGCCGGGTATCCCTACCATCCGGCGGGTCGCTGGTGATCGACCAGACCGAGGCCCTCGTTGCCATCGACGTCAACTCCGGGCGGTATCGCGGGAACAGCAACCCTGAGTCCACAGCGTTTAAGATGAACATCGAAGCGGCCGGGGCGATCGCAAGGCAGCTGAGGCTGCGAGACCTGGGCGGCGTGATCATCATCGATTTTATTGACCTGTATCAGGACAAGCACTGTCGAGCTGTCGAACGTGCGCTGCGCGATGGCTTAAAAGACGATCGCGCCAAGACGAAAACGTCGCGGATGTCGACTTTCGGGATCCTGGAGATGACCCGCCAGCGAGTGCGTCCGTCGCTGAGAGACAGCATGCACCGCTGGTGTCCGTATTGTGATGGCGTCGGTCTGATCAAGTCGGAAGAATCGCAGGCGCTGGAGGTAATGAGAGACCTGAGGCGAGCTGCCGCCAGCGAAGAAGTGGCACGCATCGAAGTGGCGGTCACGCCGGAGGTCGCCCAAAGGCTTTCCAACTTACACCGCGGCGAGATACACAAGATTGAGCAGGAGACCAACAAGGCGATCTTCATCCGCGCCGACGCTCAGCTATCCGGTAATGAAGTGCAGATGAAGTACACGAACCACCGGGGCAGCGCCATTGAGCTGGCCAAACTGGGTGCGCGCAGGGAAAAGGCGCCGCCAAAGACAATCAATATCCAGGAAGTAATCGCCGCTGAGCGAAAGACCGGACTCCAGGGCAAACCCAAGGCCGCGCCGCAAGCTGAGCCCAAAGCCCCGCCGCCATCCGATCGGGCCGCCAAGGCGGAAAAACCCAGACGCAGACGATCCAGGCGAAAACGCAAGACGGATGGGCCCGTCGGGGACACTAAACACCCCGTCAAGGCGACGCAACCCAGTCCTGAGCAGGACAAACCCGAAGAACCCAAGCGCAAGAAGACCCGGCGCGGAACAAGGGGCGGCGCCAGGAGACGGAAAAAGAAAAAGGCGCCTCCCACCGAAACCCCCGGTAGCTAATTGCGATTCCCGCTGCTCCCGGGACGAAACGTTCCCAAGAATCCCGTTAACCAACCGCTCTAAGCGGTCTTACCTAAGTTCTTCTCGGTGCTGTCACCCTGCACCGTCAATGGACCGCTCTAAAGAACAAGAATCGCCGCAGCTTGGGCGCTTTGGCCCTTCCATTCGCCGGTCACGGCGGGCCAGTCGGTCGGTCGGGCCAGGGGTTCGGGGCCGCCTGGGCAGCAAAGAATCATCCGCTCGATCTTGGTGCCCGTGATGGAGGGGTTCCATGCAAAGGCCTGGTTCGCCAGCGCGGGTGTCTGATCGCCCGGCGCGGCCTTGACGTCTCGCGCCTGGTACCCGCACGACCCGCCCTGATGATGCGCCCGCCACTGATCCGGGAACCCGACACTCGCGTATGCCGCCTGCGCCTCGGCGAAAATATCACCAAACTTCGCCCCCGGGACCGTGGCGCTTATCAAGGCGGCGTTGACGGTGGCGGTGGCGGCGTGCTTGTCGGTGAGCTGCTGATCGCACCGAACGAAACTCGCAACCCGCGTGCATGAAGCAATGAGCCCCCCGCGTTCGGCACAGGCCGCCAGCATGAAGTATCGCTCGATCTTCTTCGGTGTCGGGAGTGGGTGGCGATAGCTCTGGACGCGCTCGTCGCCGGCGACCAGCACCAACCAGGGAAGGGACCCGCGCCGCTGAATCTCTTCGGCCAACCGCCCCGCCAGCGCGTTTTC
>DAOVQV010000163.1 GCA_030628445.1 Phycisphaerae bacterium
CACCGAGATTATGGGCGCGGTTGCTGGAGATTTGAAATCCGTCAAGAGGATCGGCCTGGCCGGGCGAGGTCTGATCGGTGCCGATCTTATGTCCGCGTTCAATAAGGCTATGCCGGACGCCCAGTGGGTTGATGTCGAAAACGCCCTCTGCGACCTGAGGGCGGTGAAGACTCCCGCCGAAATCGAGGTGACTCGATACGCTTACAGGATCGCTGAAGTCGCCCTGCAGGCGGGTTTGGATGCCATTGAGGTGGGAGTCACCGAAAGACAAGTGGCTGCGGAAATAGAATCCGCGATGCGCCGACACGGAGCCGAAGGCACGGGGATTGATACGATTGTCGCCTCCGGGCCGAATTCCAGGCCGATTCTTGGGCGGTCGACCTTCAGGCGAATTCAAGCGAATGAACTGGTCTTACTGACCGTCGTGCCTCGTTACGAAGGTTATCACGGAGCCATTGGCAGACCGGTGCTTGTTGGTGATCCAGGTGATCAAATCACCCACGCTGTCGCGGTAGCCTCGAAGGCTCAAGAGTCCTGCTTCAAGGCGCTGCGGCCAGGGATAGAGGGCAGAGAAGTTGAAGCGATAGGTCGGGGCATTCTTAAGCAGGCCGGTCTGGAGTCATTCTTCCTCTATTCAGGCGTGCATAGTGTTGGGGTCGTGGAGTTCGAGCCGCCGATCTTCGGCCCGAGTTCCTCGGCGGCCCTGGGCAAAGACATGGTGATCTCGATTGATATCCCTCTGTTCAACACCCCGTGGGGCGGGTTCCGGATTGAGGATGGATACCTCATCACAGCTACGGGGGCTGAACGGCTGAATAACACGCCATACAAGATACAGAAGTAGGTATGGCGCAAGGTCAGTCCGCCGCAGGGCTTGCCCCAACATGGAGATCATCGAACTGTAGGCTACTCAGCGGCCCAACGCTTGTCTCTGAACCATAATGTTGCCCAGCGCCGTCGCCTCAGTCGCCCCGACGATAACCTTCACGCCCGCTCGCTTGGCGGTCAGTTCATTGAGATACTCGTTGCGCGACAAACCACCCATCACGTACAGGTTCCCCAGCGCCCAGCCGGTCTTGGCGCGGAGATCTTCGATCGTCTCTGCGTAGCTTTCCGCCAATGAGGCGAATATCACCTGTGCGAATTGTCCCGGCGTCCGCGGGACCGCCTGGTTGGTCCGACGGCAGTAGGCTGCGATGGCGGAGGGCATGTTGTCCGGACGCGTGAAGCCCTCCCATGAGGTATCGAGGATCCCCGATGCTTTGGGAGTCCCGGCCGCTCCCCGCGCCGCGGCGATCAGGGCCTGGTGCGTGACATCGTCGCCCTCAGCACCCCACGCCGACCTGCACTGGTCTATCAGCCACCCTCCCGTGAGATTGCTGACGATCCGCAGCGACCCGTCGGGATTCGCCTCGTACCCGAACTTCGTCGGGTCCACGGAACCGGCCGGTAGGTGCTCCGGTACGAACACGCCGAGAACCGACCAGGTTCCCGAGGACATCACAACCAGATCCTCGGCGGGCGGGAGGTCTTGGCGGCGACATAACCCGAAGGCTGCTCCCGAATCGTGCCCCGCCCCTGCCACTACGGGGATCGCTCCCAGGCCGGTGCGCCTCTGGACCGACTCGCCGAGCGGGGCGACCACCGTCGGGGCGTGAAGGACTTGCGGGAGGATTTGGGCGGGCAGGTGCAGCTCGCCCAGAATGTCCACGGCCCAGGCCCGGCGCACCACGTCGTACATCTGGCTGGTCGAAGCGGAGGTGCAATCCACCCGCCCCAGCGCGCCGCGATCCGCCCTGGCGGCGCCGCCGCACAGCCAGTACCTCAGCAGGTCCGGTATGAACAGCAGCAGTTCAGCCCGGTCAAGCAGTTCGCCCGTCTGCTCAGCCGCGGCGGCCAGTTGACAGAGGCTCGTATGGTCTTGGTGCATCGAGCCGGTTCGTTCCAGCAGCCTGACCGCGCCGATCCTTTTGGCCAGGCGCTTGCTCATCCCGGCGTTGCGGGGTTCGCGATAGCACCGCGGAGGCTCCACAAGCTCGCCGTCGTCGTCCAGCAGGGCGAAATCCACCCCCCAGGTGTCGACACCTATCGCACACGGCTCGATGCCGCGGTCGGCGACGATACGCATCGCGCGGAGCATCTCGTCGAACAGCTTCTCGACATTCCAGAAGAGCCCCGCCCCCCTCGTCACCGGGGTGTTGGCGAACCGGTGCACCTCCTGTAGTTCTATGCTTCCGTCTTGGCGGATGTGCCCGAGAATCGCACGCCCGCTGGAGGCGCCCAGGTCGAAGGCGAGGTATTGTTCATCGGCTCGGTCGGCCATATTGCCCAATGTGCGCAGTTTTGCGGATGGTTCTTGTCGTCACGATGATACGCGCCGCAACCAGCCATGCCAAGTGATCCTAGATGACCATTAGGTCGAGAAGGAGACTCAGATGAAGCGGTGCAGTCCGGATCAGATTGTGGTGAAGTTACATCAGGCGGACCGGGAATTGGGCAAGGGCTTGTCGGTCAAGGAGGTTTGCCGGGCCATCGAGGTCAGTGATCATACCTATTATCGCTGGCGGCAGAAGTACGGGCGCAGAGTCTTCTGCGCGTGCGGCCCGCGCGAGCGCCTTGAAGGGCGTAAGGGGCTCGTCATCTGTCGGTCTTGCGGGGGAAGGAGCTTTTTTTCGCACGGATCTGGCGGTACACTTGGGGCACTTCTAGCCGACGGTGACAAAGGAGGATGTGGAGATGCACTTACCAACAAACACCAAGTCACGGTCGATCCGGCATCTGTTTGCAGTCGTGCTGGTCGCCTTGGTCCTGGCGGTTGGGGCGGCGCGCGGGCAAGACGCTAAAAACGTTATCCTGATGATCAGCGACGGGGCCGGTTTTAACGCCTTCGCCGCGGCGAGCTATTACGAATACGGAGCCCTGGGCAAACAGCCTTACGATAAGTTCCCCGCCAAGCTCGCCTGCACCACATACATGATCGGTGCCGACGGCCGCCCGCAAGGATACGACCCGGTCGCTCGCTGGGCGAGTTTCACGTGGGTGACCGACGGTGGGAAGAAGAGCAAATACACCGGCTCCGCCGCTGCCGCCACGGCCATGTACACCGGCGTGAAGACATACAAGGGCGCCATCTCCGTGGACGTGAAGGGCAGGTCGCTTACGACCATCGGGCAAATTGCCAAGTCGATGGGCAAGTCCGTGGGCGTCGTCACCTCGATGCAGTTCAGCCACGCCACCCCCGCCGCACTTGCCGCCCACAACGTCTCCCACAAGAACTATGAGGCCATCGCCGAGGAGATGATCTATGGCGGGACGCTGGACGTGATTATGGGCTGCGGGCACCCGGACTATGGCCCACTGGGCAATTACCTGAAGGGCGGTTCCAAGAACACCTATAAGCACGTGGGGGGCAAGGATGCCTGGGACGACCTGAAGGGCGGCACGGCCGGCACCACCGGAGCCGAAACCACGCCCCGGTGGTCGCTGATTGAGTCTAAGGAGGCGTTTGAATCGCTTGCGCGCGGTGCGTTGGTGCCCAAGCGTCTGATCGGCGTCGCGCGGACCTTCAATACCCTTCAGTACGGTGCGGGTAACAGGTCCGGTAAGCCCTACGATCCGCCGTTTAACCCTTATGTCCCCACGCTGCAGACGATGACCACCGGCGCAATCAACGTCCTCGGCAAGAACACCAAGGGTTTCTTCTTGATGGTGGAGGGCGGCGCTGTCGATTGGGCCAATCACGACAATAATCTCGGGCGGATGATCGAGGAGCAGATCGAGTTCAACAAGGCCGTCGAGGCCGTGGTCGATTGGGTCGCCGACAAAAGCAACTGGGACGAGACGCTGCTGATCGTCACTTCCGATCACGAGTGCGGGAATCTGTGGGGTCCCGAGTCCGGCCCGTCCGGCGCGTTTACCTACCTTATGTGGGATCCCGTCACCAACAATGGCGCCGCCCAGATACCCGGGCACAAGTACCATTCGGACGACCACAGCAACGCGCTTGTACCGTTGTTTGCGATCGGGCCTGGCTCGGCGATGTTCGGTGAGCTTATCGACGGGGTCGATCCGGTCCGTGGGAGGTACGTGGACAACACGGATATCTTTACGGTGATGCGGCGTGCGATGGGCGCCCCGTCCGCCAAGAGCACCCCGGGTGTGTGGGTTCCTCGCAGGCGGCCACGCCTCGGATCCGGCGCCGGCCCCGTGCGAATAGGCAAATGATCTATCGCCGGGCGAGCGGGCGCACCAATCGCCCACCCAAGAACGGCCAGTTGGCCCTTGGAGATGGCGCCGGTGAACG
>DAOVQV010000285.1 GCA_030628445.1 Phycisphaerae bacterium
TCAGCCAGTTCCTTCGTGGCGTCCAATGTCTCGGGCCAGCCCTTCTGTGCCGCATCAACAAGCTGGGCGTATGTGCGAAGCACCCCGGCCGCCAGTGTCCGCGAAAAGGGCAAGCTCCCCAAATTTGCCGGCCATTGTCCAAACATACGCGGCCTGGGAGCAGCACCCAACTCCAATGCGCGGGTTCCCGAAAATAAACTCCGCATCAGTTCCAATGCATAAACCCTTTCGGCAAGGCACATGCGTCTCAGGTCCATGGACCGTTCAGTGTCCAGCAAGGCCTTGTCCAGCCCGCCTAGCGCCTCACGCGACGGCTGGGCGGATTCCAAGATGATTGGGACATCCCTACAGATGATGCTCAGACAAGCTATCTTAGTTGCGAAGGCGATAACAGTCGGCTGGCGGTCGAATATTCGAAGCGCCCTGAGGCCGGAGACGGCGGATTCGACCGCCTCATCGCCCCGGCCCGACATCGCCAGCAACCTTGTGCGCATTGATGCAATCTTCGCAAGGCGATGAGCTGAATTGACACGTGGGACGGCGACGGAGGCACCACCCTCGACACTAATATCGTAGTTGCATCCGGCCTCGGCCGAGCCGCGATCGAGCATATCGAGTGCGACGGTATTGTGCTTGATCAGTCGCTGCGCATCGGTCAGCAGGTCGCAGGGTATCTGACTCGTCTCCCGGCTGGGCTTGTTCAGCCCGCGCCAAACCTCTGACAGCTTCTTCTTATCCCCGCGGACCAGCGCCAGTGCGGCCGTGTAGTAAGGTCCGGCGTCCTGCGACTCCGGGACCTCGCCAAAGGGGGCGGCAAGATCGCGAAACGTCAGGGGCTCCCCCGCGGCCCTGATCTTGGCGATCTCTTGCTGCAGGGCCTTTGTCGCGACGTAATTCCACACCGACCAGACGAGGATCAGAACCACAACCAGCCCAATCACAACCCGAACGGTCCATTTGGCGATCCGCCGCCAAAGGGGCTTTTTCGCCTTGGGCGAATTTTCCATCTTTGTCCTGTTCATTGCATTTGCCTCATGATTTGGCTGATATCCGGTGGAAAACTGCCCCGCCCGGTGCTTCCCATCAGACACAGTGCTATGTAACGGCGCCCCCAGTCGTTCCCATCGAGCATCCTGGCGGCCTCTTCAGCATCTTCGGTCCAGATCACCGGGCCGACGCCGATCGAGGCCGCGGTGCTGGTGCCCACCCGATCGGCAGCGAAGTTCAGACACACAGATACGATCAGCGCCGCCGCCACAGCCGCCCGGAAACCCCACGCCGCCCACATCCGCTGCGGCGGTGTGTCGCGAATACTAACCTGCCAAAGCACTCGCCCTCGCAGACTCACCGGAACCCCGGCCGGGCGGAACCTTCGCAGCACTTGCTCGACTTCGTTGTCTTGATCATCCATCTGACCGGCCCTTCTTTCCGCAGCGAAGCGCCAAGAGCTCACGGAGCTTTTCGATCGCGTATCGGTAACGGCTCGCAGCCGTGTTGATCGAAATCCCCAACAGCTGTCCGATCTGCTTGAACGTCATTTGTTCATAAACCTTCATGTGTACTACTTCTCGCTGGTCGGGCGGTATGGACCGCAGCGCTGCCTCCACCGCAACGCGCTGGTTTTCATCGCCCGTTCCTTCTTCAACCGCCTGAAGCATCGGCACCGAGTCCAGATCCACCTGCCGCCGTCTGCGGCGCCGCTTGAGTAATCGATAGCATTCGTTTCTCACAGCTACCCGCAGGTAGCGTTCCCGCGAACCGATTTCGAGAATCCTTTGCGAGGTTTGGGCCAGCTTTGCGAACGCCTGTTGGACAGCATCCTCGGCCGCGGGAGGATCGGCCAGAATCATCAACGCATACCGATAAACCCGATCCGCGTATGCGTCGTACAGCGCGGTAAGTTCATCGCGCGATTGGTTGGGCCCATGGGCCTCGCCCTGCTGGTTCTTCCTGACCGGCCTGTCGTTCATGCTTCGTATTATTAGACCCACGGGGGCGGATGTTTTGTCTAATAAAAACAACAGGGCGCGCAAGGACAGACCGGCGGCCTTGTTTTGGGATGAATGCTTGTCTCCGCCCTACAGTCCGCCGAGGTTGGTTATGTTGTACCCCATCGCCCAAAGGCGCAGGGAAGCGACGTAGTAGGGGTGCGAGTATCGCCCGGCCGCTTCGCGCGTATCGGTCGCCTCCGGGCAGCAGTAGATTCTGACCGTCCCATCCGCGTCGTAGGTGACAATCTGCTCGCCGGGGGCATCGAGAATCTTACCCGCCACGGCGGGTCGGCCCTGGAGATGATACAGCGCCGTGCCCGTCCGGTCGACAACCAACCCTGTCCGCTCGCCGCTGGTGTACGTCAGCTCGTGCACCCCGTCGCCGTTGAAATCCACAGGGATCGAGTAGCACAGGCCGAAAGTCGCCCTCAGCGGGTTACCCGTGATATCGTACAGGAACTGCGTTTCGCCCGATCGCTCAAAGCCCTCCGGCCCGGCAGTCTTCTCGCCAATTTCTACGGCGAGGCACAGGTGCTCACCGGCCGGGCCGAGACGCGCCGTCCAGCCCATGTCCATGTGGCCCATGTTGCGATGGGCCCAAAGCTCTCGCCCGGCGTCGTCGAACATTACCACCGCGCCGTGGTCAGGCGGAAAGGCCTCGCGCAGGGTGTAGACGCTCCAGCGGCCGGTGGAGCGATTCAGCGTCGGGCGGATTACGTCGGAATGTCCGGCCGACCCTTCGGCATCGCCGACCCAGATATCGGTCCCCGTGTCGATGTCGATGCACCGCTCGCCCCAGAA
>DAOVQV010000269.1 GCA_030628445.1 Phycisphaerae bacterium
GAAACATGCAGCATTACCCGCTGCTGGAGGCGGCCGGTAAGGTCAACAAACCCGTCCTGCTCAAACGCGGGATGAGCGCCCGGGTCGACGAGTTCCTACTGGCCGCTGAGTATATCATCAACGGCGGTAACGACCAGGTGATCCTGTGCGAGCGAGGGATTCGCACCTTCGAGCGATACGCCCGCAACACGCTGTCGCTGGCCACGGTCCCGGAGCTGAACGATAAGACACACCTACCGGTCCTCGTCGATCCGTCCCACGCCACGGGCCACGCGCACCTGGTACCGGCAATGTGCAGGGCAGCAGTGGCCGCCGGGGCAGACGGACTGCTCCTGGAATGCCACCCCGACCCCGAACACGCCGTCTCCGACGGCGCACAGTCCATTACACCGGCGACGCTTGCCCAACTGATGCCCATCCTCAAACGAATCGCCCGGGTAATCGGCAGGGATATCTAACAAGGCCGGGCTGCTCAAAGCTGAACGCAGGGCTCCCTGCGCGGCGGGTGAGCGAAGGGCGATTCCTGATCGAACATGGAACTTTCAGCGATAGAGGAAAAACCGTCGCGTACTGTACTTAATCGGGCTCCGCTTGTTCCGGTAGCGGCGGCGCTGGGAGTGGGGATCGTCACCGGGCGGTACGCCCCCCCCTCGGCGGGGCTCTGGGCGGTGGTAGGCGCGGCTGGAATTTTGCTGGCGATTGTCACGTTTCGCCGGGGCCACCTTGGGGTCCTGTCATCGGTCGGCGTCGGGGTTGTCATTTTAGCAATCGGGGCCGTCAGCACGCAGACGGCGTGGCTGTCCGTCGCAGACGATCATGTAATTACTTACACCGCCGAGGCGCCGAACCTGGCGACGCTGCAAGGGCAGATCATAACCTCGCCGGTCACATACACCGAGCCGCCGGACCCGGTGCGCGGTTACCAACGACCCCCGCGGACAAGCTTCATCCTCCGTGCGACCCATATCCGCACGAACACCGGCTACACGCCCACAAGCGGGCTGGTGCGCGTAACGGTGGAAGAACCGGCCCGACATCTTCTCGCCGGGGCACGCGTAGAGTTGCTCGGGTGGATTGGGAGGTACCGTAACCCGGACAACCTGGGCCAGTACGACCTGGCCCTGGCGCGTCGGAAGGACCGAACGCCGGTGTGGCTGACCGTCGCGGCAAGGGACGGCGCCATCGTGCTTGGTGGGGCGGATCGCCCTTGGTATGCGCGTATGTTCTGGCACGTGCGGGCAGCGGTGCGCCAGCATCTGCTGGACTACGGCGATGATCGCGGCCGCGTGCTGAACGCACTGATTATCGGGCAGCGGCACCCGGCGCTTCGTGACTTGAATCGAACGATGGCCCGTGCGGGCATCGCCCACTTCATGAGCATCTCCGGGCTGCATCTGGGGATCTTCCTGGGCTTTGCGTACCTCCTGTGTCGGTTGCTGATGCTGCCCGTTCGCCGGGCCGCAATTGTGGTGCTGATCCTGCTGGGCGCGTACGTGCTGCTGGCAGAGCCCAGACCGCCCTTGCTGCGGTCAGCAGTGATGGCGGCGGGAATATGTCTGGCGACGATCTTCAATCGCCGCTATTTCCTGCTGAACGCACTGGCCGGGGCGGGCGTACTGCTGCTTGCAATCGACCCGCTGCAACTTTTCCAGCCCGGGTTCCAACTGAGCTTCACCATCGTCGGCGGAATCATCCTGCTGCACCGGGCGATCCGGCACCTCTTGTTCGGCCGCTGGCTGCGGCGGCGGGGGCTGATGGTGTTTCGTGGTAAGCAGCGCGTCCGGCGCTGGGTGTACTACCAGGCGAGCAATTGGTTGATGGACCTGGTGGCGATAAGCGTCGGCGCCTTCATTATAGCGGCGCCGCTGGTGGCGAGGTACTTCGGGTTCTTCAGTCCTTTCGCCCCGGTGCTTAGTCTGCTGCTGCTCCCGCTGCTGGTGGGGGTCTTGGTTCCTGGGTATCTGTCGATGGCGCTTACCTGGCCCGTCCCGAACCTCTCGTACTGGATCGGACTGATCGGCGCAAAGGCGGCTGGGGTGCTGGGACGGGTGGTTGAGCTTCTGGGCCGCATCACCATCCTTAACCTACAGCTCCGCCCAGTCGGGACTCCCTGGGTGCTGCTGTGCTACGCGACGCTGACGTTATTGGTGCTGCGCCGGCGGATTTACCTGGGCCGGGTGTTCGCCGCCGCCGCCGTCGCAGTCCTCACCGCAGCAACGGTATACACCCAACTCCCGGCCAAACGGCCCCCCCAGGCCGAGCTGCACGTACTCGCCGTCGGGGCGGGGCAGTGTACGGTGCTGCATACCCCGTCCGGGCGGACATACATCTTCGACGCCGGAACGCAAAGCGGGTTCGATGTCTACGAGCAAATACTCAAGCCGTTCCTTCGCCACCGGCGATTGCCCGATCCCAGCGCCGTGTTCGTCTCCCACGCCAATACCGACCATTTCAACGCCTTACCCGCCTTGGTTTCATCCGGTCGGGTCGATCGGGTCTATCTGAATCATTACTTCGGCCGCGAGCAGAATCCCAACGAGGCCGTCGTCGAATTCATGAGACGTCTGCAAGGGGCGAAGGTCTCGATCGCACGTCTGTGTGCTGGGGGAACGGTCAAGCTGGACGAGCGGACAAGCGTCGAGGTCCTCTGGCCTCCCGCGCAGATCCGCAGCGACCTGTCCGTCAACGACACGTCGCTGATTCTGCGGATCACCTGTGATGACAAGTCCGTCCTACTGACGGGCGACCTGGACCAGACCGGCCAGGCCGAGCTGGCCCAAAACCCCCAAGCACTGCGGTGCGATGCGCTATTGCTGCCCCACCACGGAGGCTGGGAGACAGCCCTGCCTAACTTCGTCCGCGCTGCCGATCCGAGGACGGTCCTGGTCAGTTGTGCCCGCAGCCCGAGCCCCCCGGCCGACGGGTCTGAGGCCGCCGGTGACTTCTACGGCGAGCTTCGGACCGGGTACAGGTACTATTCCA
>DAOVQV010000111.1 GCA_030628445.1 Phycisphaerae bacterium
CACCTCCCGCTTTGCATGGCCAAGACGCACCTGTCGCTATCGCACGACCCTGCGCTTAAGGGAGTCCCGAAGGGGTTCACCGTTCCGGTCAGCGAGGTACGGGCAGCCGCCGGCGCGGGGTTCCTCTATCCGCTGCTGGGCACCATGCGCACCATGCCGGGCCTGCCCTCCAAGCCCGCCTTTATGGAAGTGGACCTCGACGGCGACGGTCAGGTGGTGGGGATGTTCTAGGAGCAGTTAACGATTGGGTGCGTCTGTTCCAGGGCGAGCCCGCAGAGGCTCCTGGGCGGCACAGACAAGCGTTAAGTGTTCTAACAGCACCCTGGCCTGTTCTTGCACGTCGGCGCCGTCACTTCGTCAACTGCGCCTCGATGTTGGCGGGGCGGGCGACCGGGTACCGTACGAAGGCCTCGATGGCGTGGTACTCCGGGAGGCCGAGCCGGTCGTACTGGCGGGCCGTCTCCTCGTTACGCTCCTCAGCCCTCTGCCAGAACTCCCTGTCATCATAAGGCCCCGGGAACATCGCCTTGTCCTTCTGGGATTCATGGCGGAAGATGGCGAATCGCTTGTGTTTCAGTTCATCGGGGGACAGAGGCACGGCCATGTCGATCTGATCGGGTTCCCATTCCTGCCACGCCCCACGATACAGCCAAAGCTCGGGCCATTTCCCGGCGCCGGTGTAGATGTCCAGGGCCCTGTGCAGCGCCTCGAAGCACAGCCTGTGCGTACCGTGCGGGTCGGACATGTCGCCGGCGGCGAAGATCATGTCCGCCTTGGTGCTGACCAGGACGTCGGTCACTGCCGCGACGTCGTCCGGGCCGATGTCGAGCTTCTGGACCGTCCCGGTGTTGTAGAAGGGCATGTTGAGGAAGTGCGCTCGATCTTCGGTAAGCCCGCAGTACTTCACCGCGTTGATCGCCTCGGTCCGGCGGATCAGGCCCTTGATCGCCTGGACCTCCGGCGTGTCGATGTCGCCGGGCTTCTTTGAGTTTAGGAACTGATCGATCTGCTGTTGGATCGGTGCGGCCTGGTCGGGCGTCAGGCCGAAGATCTTGGTGAACTCGCGGAAGAATTCCGCGTGGCGCCAGACGTCGTGGTCGAAGACGCTCAGGTGCCCGCTGGTCATATAGGCCAGGTGGACGTCGTGCCCTTGCTCTATGAGGCGCCTAAGCGTTCCGCCCATGCAGATTACGTCGTCGTCGGGGTGCGGGCTGAAAACAAGCACGTGTCGGACCGTTCCCTTACCCCCGGGCCAGCCCGTGATGGTGTCCATCATGTGGCGAAAGACGGCGATGTTGATGTGATAGGCATCGCCACGAGCGCCCAGCAGGCCCGCCAGCCCGTTCTCGGCGTAATCCTCGTCCGTCAGTTTCAGTATCGGTTTTCGGACCTTCTGCGAGATCCATCTGACAGCCCCGCGCTGGAGGGCCTCGTCCCACTGGCACGGGGCGAGGACCCAGGGCGTAGCGACGCGGGTAAGCTTCGCCGCCGCCGCAACGTCGAGATAGAACCGCACGGCGGGGTGCTCTTGGAGGAAGCTGGCGGCGATCCCGGGCGAGACAGGTTCCTCCACGGCCCGGCGTAGGATGGGGGCCTTGTGTTCCCCGAAGCCCAGCAGGGCCACTTCGCGGGCCTGAAGGATCGTCCCCACCCCCATGGTAATCGCCATCTTGGGGACGTGATCCTCCCCGAAGAAGTCACTGGCGGCGTCCTTGCGTGTGATCTTATCCAGCAGGACCCGCCGTGTTGGGGTCTGTCGGGACGAACCGGGCTCGTTGAATCCGATGTGCCCGCTGCGCCCGATCCCCAAGATGATCATGTCCAGGCCGCCGACAGCGGCGATTTCCTGTTCATACTGGTGGCAGTGGGCGTCGACTTCGCCCTCGGGTATCTGTCCGGAGGGGATGTGAATATTCTCCGGGCGGATGTTTACGTGTTTGAAGAAGTTCTCGTGCATCCAGGTGTGATAGGACTGGATGGCACAATGATCGATGGGCCAGTATTCGTCGAGGTTGAAGCTCACCACGCCTGAAAGGTCCAATCCCTCGCGGCGATGCATCCGCACCAGCTCGCGATAGATGTTGATCGGCGTATTCCCGGTCGGTAAGCCCACCACGGCCGGGGTGTTTTGGGCGGCCTTGGTGCGGATAAGATCGGCGACGCGGCGCGCGACGGCGTTTGCCGCCTGGCGGTCATCAGCGAAAATCGACACCGGAACTCGTTCAGGATTCATCAGAATCGCCTTGTTGGCGGACCACCGGCGAATATCCTATCGGTGGACGAAACCTCATTACATACCGATCGGTCGGGCGTTGTCAACAAATCCTTATCTCTTGCGGCCTATCGGGCGGCCCGCGGCGCTATTGACTTTGCGCCCCACTTGCGATAATGGGAACCATGTTCACCGGCCGCGGCGTCAGTGGGGGCTGGTTCGAATTGCTCAGGAGAGTTTCGCGATGGCACAGCAAGACGTGTTTGAATTGGCGAAGAAGCTTTTCTACCGTTACGCCGAGCCGCTGAATCTTGATGCTCGTTATCCCGGTTGCGACATACTGCGGCGCCTGACCACGCCGGACCGTTCCGTGGAATGCCGCCTCACCTTCCAACGCGATGATGGAACCATGCAGGTATCCCGCGCCTACCGCGTGCAGTTCAATGACGACCGTGGGCCTTACAAGGGCGGGATTCGTTTTCACCCGATCGTCGACTTATCCGAAACCAAGGCGCTGGCGTTCTGGATGTATCTGAAGACGGCTGTGGTGGACATCCCGTTCGGCGGCGCCAAGGGCGGCGTCGCTGTCGATTATGAATCGCTTTCGCTGGCGGAGAAGGAAAGAGTAACCAAGCGATACGCACTTGTTCTGCGGGATGAGCTTGGTCCGGGCAAGGACATTCCCGCCCCCGACGTGAACACCTCCCAGCGTGAGATGACTTGGATTCTCGATGCTTGGCGGATGATCCACGGGCGGTACGAGCGGGGGGTGGTTACCGGAAAGCCGATCAGCATGGGCGGTTCGCACGGGCGGCGTGGGGCGACCGGGCGTGGGGTGGTAATAACAATCGCCGAGGCCGCAAAGGACATGAACCTTGAACTTCCCGGCGCCACCGCCGCGGTCCAGGGGTTCGGGAATGTCGGATCGACGGTCGCCAGGCTCTTGCACGAGGCCGGTGTTCGCGTCGTCGGCGTAAATGATGTAGGAGGGGCGATCGTCAACGCGGACGGTCTTGACATACCCGCGCTGTTGGAGCACGTACAGGCCGGGAAGCCCTTAGCCCAGTTCCCCCGGGGTGAGCAGATCGACAGGGACGAGCTGCTGGTTATGGACGTGGATATCCTTGTCCCGGCGGCTCTGGAGAACGCCATCACCGCCGCCAACGCGCCGCGGGTTAAGGCCCACCTCATCGCCGAAGGCGCAAACGGACCGGTCGCGCCGGACGCGGTGGACATCCTGACCGGCCGCGCGACGCGAGTCATTCCGGACATCCTTTGCAACGCCGGCGGCGTTACGGTCAGCTACTTCGAGTGGGT
This sequence comes from Phycisphaerae bacterium, assembly GCA_030628445.1. GTDB lineage: Bacteria > Planctomycetota > Phycisphaerae > SM23-33 > SM23-33 > DAOVQV01. The sequence continues at coordinate 3,530 of DAOVQV010000111.1, forward strand.
CCAGAATCGCCAGGAGTTCTATTGGCCCGAGCAGCGGGTCAATGAGGAATTGCGCCGCGTCATGGTCGGGGCCTACAGGGATGTGGCGGACCTGGCGGCCCGGGAGAAAATCACCCTCCGCGAGGCGGCGTATCGCATAGCCACCGAGCGAGTCGCGGAAGCGGCCGTCCGCAGAGGTGTTCAGTAGAAGTGGTTTCATAACCTGCTTCGCCGGCGAAAATGTGGGGCGCCGTCTACGACCTGACCTCACACCCCCGCAGCCGCAGCCGTCGAACGCAGCCACTTGCCAATAAAACGCCAGTAAAACAATAGCTGCCCGTCCCATTGGGTATGAACACGCGGTCGAATCTGTGGTATGATAGTTGCGCCCAAACGTTTGCCTTTTCGCGGATTGGGAGGGCCATTGTATTCAAGCGGAGGTCTGGCAAATGAAGTCTTGTGGGATGGTTTTCAGCAGGAGGGGCGGCTGGTCTTGTATCGCCATCGCGTTTGTTCTCCTGATCGGACAGGCCTGCGTGGCCGAGCAGTACATCCCCCCGATCGGTATCCCCGCCCCGCCGTTCGGTATCAACGAGTCGCACACGATGTATGCCGGGCAGTGGTATACCGCCGGCGGATTCACATACAGAGACGCCGGGAACGGGCCGTACACGCACTACGTCGACAACACCCATCCCAGCGCCACGGACGTAGGCAACCCTTACGGCACGGCCGCGACGCCCAGGGCCTCCCTGCCCCTCGGCACGCTGCCGGCGGGCTCGGTCGTCGAGATTCACGGCGGGCCCTACTTCTTCTCGAGCAACGTGGACATCGTCTCACAGGGCACCGCGGAGGACCCGGTCTTCGTCCGCGCGGTTGACCCTGAGAATAAGGTGCTCCTGCGAGCCTCGGGCAGCAGTATTCGCCTGCGCTGCTTCGGGTCGTACGTGATCTACGAGAACCTAGAGCTCAGCTACGGCCTGAGGTTCCAGTCCTATGAGTACTCGCATCACACCGCGATCCGGTACTGCGAGGTCAGCGGCCCAGAGGGAGTGTACCTGGGTTCCAACGCGGGTGTGCACGCTGACGAGTGGGCCACGTACATGGTCATCTTCAGGAACCACATTCACCACAACGTGCGGCTCTCCGATGGGAATCCGGTCGATGTTCACGGCGTAGCCGCCGGCTCGGGCTCTCATCACGTCTGGGTACTGGAGAACGAGATTCACCACAACAGCGGCGACGCGTTCCAGGCGTCGGACCACTCCAATCCGGTCGTGCATCACTTCTACGTCGGCGGCAACGTGATGCATGACGACCGTGAGAACGGCGTCGACCTCAAGCACATCGAAGACGTCGTCGTTTCGCAGAACAAGATATACAGCTACCTCCCCTCGACGTATCTCGGCGACGCGGTGGTTATCGGTGCGAACGGCTTTGAGCCGGGCGTGGAAGGACCCACCCGGGCGTGGTTCCTGTTCAACGAGATCTGGAACTGCAAGAACGGCATACGCGTCGAGGGCGCCCGCGACTGCTATATTGTCGGCAACACGATCCGCGAGGCCAGTGGCAACGCCATCCAGCTCGACATCGACCCGGATTCGCTGAACGTTAACATCGTCTCCAACACGCTGGTCGGCATCGGCTCGAAGGGCATCGCTTATGGTTGGAAGGAGCCCGGCGCGTCGGGCTTCAGCTTCGCCAACAACATCTTCAGGAACATCGGCAGCTACCACGTGGACGTTCCTGCCTTCGTCGCCTCGACCGGTGAGCTGCGGAACAACCTGTTCTGGGACAGCGGCGCGAGTATCAGCATTCGCTGGGGCAGTTCCACGTACACCGGCCTGGACCCGGCCGGCGTCAATGCCCTGCCGGACAGCAGCGGCAATGTGATTGGCGATCCGCTCCTGGTCGATATCCCCGGGGCCGACTTCCACATTCAGGCCGGTTCGGCTGCGGCCAACGCGGGCATTGTCTCCGCTGTGTACCAGGACTTCTTCGACCTTTACGGCGTCGACATCAAGTTGGACTACGACGGCCTGCCGCGGCCCCAGGAGGGCCTCTGGGACATCGGGGCCTTCGAGTTGCCGGCGGGGCTCGGGGTCGCCGGGCGGCACGTGTTCTATAACAATTCCGCGTGGGACGGCAACGACCCGGCCGCCAACGCCGCCGACGATGCGGCCATCGCGACCGACAAGACAGCGCTGCTTCCGAACCAGGTCGCGACGTTTGCCAACTACACAAGCTACTTGCGCGGAATCAACGGCGTGATGGTTGACATCGATGGACTGGCCGGGACGCCCACGGCTTCGGACTTTGAGTTCAAGGTCGGCAATGACAACAACCCAGGCGCTTGGCCGACCGCTCCGGCACCGGCAAGCATCACCGTCCGCAGCGGCGACGGAGTCGGAGGCTCAGACCGTATTACGATCATCTGGGCGGACAACGCGATCGAAAAGCAGTGGCTTGAAGTGACGGCCC
>DAOVQV010000212.1 GCA_030628445.1 Phycisphaerae bacterium
ATCCCGCGTGCGTAGCTGGTGTAGTTGGCGAACGTCGCCGCCCCGCCCGGAAGCAGTGCGCTCTTGTCCGGTGCTATGGCGCCGTCGTCGTTGGCGTTGGGCATCGGGTCGTTCCCGTCGAAGGCGGAGTCGTTATAGAAAACGTACCTCCCATACACGTCCGGGCCAATCGCCGCCATCACCCTGTCGATGACGCCCTGGTCGCGCACATCCTTGTACTGCATCCCCACCTGGGGAACGGTCGTGTACAACTGATCGGCCGGGACGGTCGTCACCTGCGCCCAAGCGGGAATCGGCAGCGGACCGGGGATCGTCGAATACTCATCGCAGTTCGCCGGGGGAAGGATATTCCCTGCCACCCACAGATCGCCCATGTCGCTTTGCGTATAGATATCGCCCTGATTCAGGCACGTCGGCGGGCCGTTGTCGTAGAAATCTTGTCCGGGGTCGATTCCGTATATCAGCGCGTTGGATTGATATCCCCCGGACGTGTAGAAATAGTTGTTCACGATGTTGGCATCCACGGGCTTCTCGTTCGCGGCCGCGTTGTTCCTGATGCGGACCCCATAACCCCAGTCCGAATATGCCCAGTGGTAGATCACGTTGTTGACGAAATCCAGGTTCGTGATCCAGTCGCGAAGCTGTGGGTTTCGTTCATTGTTTTCCGCCAGGACGTTGTGATGCACCGACAGATTCTTGCGCTCGTAGAGCCCCTCTCTCCCGGCAAAGAGCAGCGCCATCCCGGAATTGTAGAACAGGCAGTTCGATATGGTCACATCCTCCACGCACTTCCACAAAGTGGTCTTGTCCTGGACATCTCGGATGGCAAGATGATCCAAGATCATCTTGCTGACCTTGCTGCCCAGCGTGGCTCCGCCGGAGATGAAGCAATCCCCGTCCACCAGCAGGAGCCACCATCCAACCGCATGGGTGGGGTCTTCATCCCACAGGCCGTCGAGCCGAAGATGGCTGACGATGTAGTCGTGGGCATGTTCTCCGTCATAAGGCGAGAAGTAGATCCCGCCGTGTGTCTGGTGTGTCTGCGTGATCGTCACACCGGGCCCCGGCGCCGAAAAGCCGTCAATCGTCACGAAGCTATCCCGGATGATGATGCTGTCCTGCAACGTGATCGTCCCGCCGCTTATGAACTTAACGACGCGGTTGGGCCCATCCAGGGCCTTCCGCAGACCGCACGGATCGGCGTGCGTCCCGCTGTGCGGGTCCAAGCCGGGAGAAACATCGCCAATCGCCGGATCCACCCAGAACACCGTCCCGCCCGCACCGCCAACCGAGATACTGCCGAAGCCTTCGTAATGGGATCCGCACTCGGTGTCCTCGCTGTCGGTGTATCCGTCGCCGTCGTTGTCGATCCCGTCTCCGTCGATCTCCGAGATATCCCAATTCGGATCCGCCGACCCGACCGCAGCGAAAAGGCCAAGGACCACAGCCAGGAGGACTAGAAACACGCCAGATGAACTGCTCGAAAATGAATATGACCCCACGCCTATACTCCTTAACCGGCGTACCTCGGCCGATCATATCACAGCATTTGCTCGCCCGGTCACGGATGCACAGAACCCGCTACGGCACGGTGATCAGCTGCAGGGCTGTAAACATGTTTGTCGCGTTGTTGCGCACCAGGATTTCGTCGGTCGGGCCCACCTTGCGATCACGGTTGAAATCCTGCGTATTTGTTATATCGGCCGGATTGACGCCCAGCGTATGAGGGTCGTCCCGCACGTTGATTACGTCCCAGACCGACACCTCCGCTTCGGACGCGGAGTTGCCCGTCTCGCCAATGGCGTTCCCGAAGTAGAACACGTCGGGGATGGTCAGGCCGGTGTTGGCAGTGGCCAGAACCGTCACCTGCAACCATTGCTTTTGGATAGCATTGTCCGCCCAAATCAACGTCACGCGGTCCGAGCCACCGGCGCCCGCGCCCGCTCGCACCGTGACGCTTATCGGCGCCGGGCCCGGAGGCCAGCTTCCCGGCGTCCAGTCGTTCCCGACCTTCACCTCAAAATCGTCGGCCGTCGGCGTCCCGGCCAGGTTCGCAATATCGACCATGATGCCATTGATGCCCCGGGAGTAACTCGTGTAATTGGCGAATGCACCCGTCTGGCCAGTCATCAAGGGGGTCTTGTCCGGCGCGATGGCGTCGTCGTCGCCGGCGCCGGCGGCCGGGTCGTTCCCGTCGAACGCCGAGTTGTTGTAGAAGATATGCCGGCCCTCGACGGTGGCGTTAGGTGCACCACCCGCGGCTTCAAACGCGCCAATGTCCGGGCCTGCAGCGTTGTAATCCAGATTCACCCAGTCGCCGGACGACCAGGTGATGGACGTGTCGACGGTTATGGTGTTGGCGTTGATGTCTCTTCCCGTGACGCGGACAGGCGGGTTGGACCCGATCCGGATCAGGTCGCCGTCTACCAGGCCCAGCCCGTCGCAGAAGTACTTGGCGTTGGAGACGGCGACGGCGGTTCCGGACCCCGCCCCGACGATCGTGGTCAGCGGCCCGCCGGCGTCGATCGCCGGGCTCACGCCGGTCAGTCGGTACCCGTCCCGCCCGGCGGAAATGGTGGGGTTGACCATCTGCGGGTCGGCGCCGGCTATGGAATGTACGTCGTACATCCCGCCGTACCACCCATTGACCTGGCTCTGGTTATAATACGTGCCGCCGTATCCCACGTATGTTCCGTCAAAGGGCCGGTAATAGAGATTGTAATCGAAATCCTGATCACCGTAGTCCTCCGACATGCTCGACTGCATGTAGACGCATTTGCCCGCAAAAGCGCCACTGTGGTAGAAGATGTTATTGCGAATCGTGTTGTCGTTGTTGTTGTTCTCCCCGGAGTCCGCCCCGTCCTGCTGCATGAAGAGAATCCCGTCCCCGCTGATGTAGTCGTTGCACAGAGTGTTGTGATACAGCGCAGCGCCGTTGGCGCTGGCCAACAGCACGACATACCGATTGCCGTTGACGAACACGTTGCGGCGAACGATCGCGCCGCGGCAGTTGGGGCCGGTTTGCGGCTCGTTGTTACCCCAGCGGATCTTCAGTTCCCCTAACCACTTGCCCGTGTTGTACGCGAAGTTCCCGTCGATCACCAGGTTCGAGACCCCGCCCGGGTCCATCAGCACACTGCCGCCGTCGTATATCGTGTTGCCCCTGATTATCACGCTGTCCATGTTGTCGTGGAACAGAGGGATGTCGGAGAAGTTGTATATCGTGCAGTTCTCGATCAGGTGGTGATGGTAGCGCGTCGTGACGTTGCACTTGAGGGCCAGATCGGCGTTTCGCATCGTGCAGTTGCGAATGATGATGTAATTCCCGTACGCCTTGAAGCAGTTATTCGTGCCCGCGGCGTCTACGATAAGCCCGTCGAATATCAGGTACTGCCGCCCGGAGAAGTAGAACCCGTTCCCGGTGGTGTTGATGTTCACGACGTCGTTCTCGTAGTTGCGGATGGTGATCCAATTCCCCGGCGCACCGCTGACGTTCACGTCGAACTGGAAGCCGCTGTACGTCCCGGCGTGTATATACAGCGTGTCGCCGGCCGTCAGCAGGTTCAGCGCGGTTTGCAGGTTCTGCCCCGAGTAGATGTGATACTCCGTCGCGCCGGCCGGACAGGC
>DAOVQV010000251.1 GCA_030628445.1 Phycisphaerae bacterium
CTTCGTCTTCTGCATCATCGCGATGGGCATCGCCGAATCGGTCGGCCTGTTTTCGTTCGTCCTGATGCTGCTCATGGCGTAGGCGGTACCCCGTTCGCATTGCTGTGAACACGGGCGCCAGAGGCGATATTGATGTTGAATATGTTAAAGGCCCACGGATTGGAATCCGCGGGCTTCCTGTGCATTCGTCGAAGAAAGTTGAGCTTGCGGCGCATCAGTGGTTTGGGAACGTCGGCCGGGGCCGCCGCCAGTGATTATGGAAGAACTGCATTGCCACCTCCGGATGCCTCTCGTGCCCGGCGCCCGGAATGACGGCCGTTCGGACGCTAAAGCCCTTCGACCTGAGATACTTGACCGCCGCGTTCGACTGGAGCTTGATAGCCCCCGGATCGTTCGCCCCATAATACACCATGACGGGCGTCTCGACCGCCTCCGGCGGATACCACCCGTCCAGGTTGCGCTGGGAGAAATTGCAGTTGCGGGCCACAACGACGGAAAAAACGTCCGGGTTCCGCAGGCCCACCCAATACGTCGGAAACCCTCCGCCGGAGAATCCGGTGATCATGATGTTCGCCCTATCGATATTGTAGCGATAGCTGAGCGAACTGATGATGCTCAAGATGTACCGTTCATCCGCCAGCATCCCGACAATCGGCCCGTCACCAATCAGCCCGTCGGTGGCGATGAGGGACGGGGCGACAACGATGCACCCATACTTCTCCCCGTAGTACTTCCACTCGCGGATGTGATGGTCCGGCACGTCGTACGGCCGGGTCCCGTGGCAAGAGATAATCAGCGGGTGAGGCTTGCTGTGCCGATATGTGCTCGGCACGTAGATGTAATACGCCGTGCCGCTGACAGGATCTTTTTCCAGCAACTGACTGACCGGCGTCTGGGGGGTCTTCGGGACGGCACACCCGGCCAGAACAACCAAGGACATCAATAAGCGACTACTACTCAGACGCATCAGCCAGGGCCTCAAAACCACGTTGCAGTGAACAATGTCGGGCTTATGAGCATAACGTCCGGGCGCGCTGAGGCCAAGCCCTTGTGTCAGAGTCTTTCACAATGGTCTCTACGAGCACAGCGTGCACCCGCAGCGCAGGCACCGACAGCAGACGCCGTCGTCGGCGAGGGGGCCATGGCAGTGCGGACATTGGGCTGAGGGGGTCAGAATCGCCATTGGCTGGCCCGCCCTGCAGCCGTCTCGATAGACAGTGACACCCTTGCACTTAAGGTCGTAGGCAAGGCGATATATCTCGTTGATATCGGGGGGTGTTGCACTATTGGGCAGGTTGATCGTCTTGGAGATGGCGCCGTCGATGTATTCTTGAAACACCGCCTGCATGCGAACGTGCCACTCGGAGGCGATCTGGTGGGCCGTGACAAAAACATCACCCACGCGATCGTCAAGACCGGGAATTCGAGACAGCGGCTCGCCCTCGGCCAGCCGTCGACCAATCACCTCGACGTCCATCCCTCGCTGCTCGAGCATTCGTCGAAATGGGCCGTTAAGCTCGAACAGCTCCCGCCCGTTCAACACGTGGCGATAAAACGCCAGGGCAAAGACAGGTTCAATCCCGCCGCTACACCCGCTAAGTATGCTCAACGTCCCCGTCGGGGCGATGGTGGTCACCGCGGCGTTGCGCATGGGCCGGTTCGCCTCGACGTCCCACCTGCTACCGGACCAATCGGGGAAAGTCCCCCGCTGCCCGGCCAGAGCTTCGCCGGCGGCGAACGCTTCTCGCCTAAGCAGCCTCGCTACTCGCCGCCCGAAGGCGATGCCCTCGTCGCTGTCGTACTTGATACCCAACAGGAACATCGCATCGGCAAGGCCCATGAGCCCCAGGCCGATCTTCCGGTTCGCCTTGCAGCGCTGCTCGATCTGCTCCGTCACGAAGTTGCTGACATCGATAACGTCGTCAAGGAACCGAACACCCAGGCGGATGATCCGGCCGAACCCCTGCTCATCAAGCTCTCCGCCGCGGACGAACTTCGACAGGTCAATCGAGCCGAGATTGCAGGCCTCATGGTCCAGCAAGGGCTGCTCGCCGCAGGGGTTGGTCGCCTCGATCCGTCCCGCGGCAGGCGTGGGATTGTCTTTGTTGACCCGATCGATAAAGCACAATCCCGGCTCGCCGGTCGCCCAGGCGCCCTGGACGATCATATCCCACAGATCCGCCCGGGTGTAAAGACCGGTCGGTGGCGCACCGTCGGCGGGTACGAGTTGGTCAATCACGTAGCTATCAACGTCAAGATTGCGAGGGAGGTAATAGCGCCGAGCGGTGCGCGGATTCGTCACAACCAAAAGCCCGTCGGGCTCGTCTCGCAAACCGGCCATGAACTTATCCGTCACCTTCACCGAGATGTTGAAATTCTCGAACGCAGACAGATCGTTCTTGGACGTGATGAACTTCAGGATGTCCGGATGGCCGATCGACATCATTCCCATATTCGCGCCGCGGCGAAATGCGCCTTGTTGAATCGCGCGGGTGGCCTCGCACAGGACACGCCAGAAACTCATCGGACCCGACGTCCTTCCCCCGGAAGAAGCGATGTAATCGCCGGTAGGCCTGAGACGGTCAAAAGAAAATCCGGTGCCGCCTCCGGCTTTTTGGATTCGGGCAGCCTGCTTGACGGACTCGAAAATCCCCTCGATGCTGTCTTCGACAGGAAGCACAAAGCAGGCGCTGAGCACGCCGAGGGACCGCCCGGCGTTCATCAAGGTCGGGCTGTTGGGTAGAAACTCACCAGCGGCCATGACGTCGTAGAACCGCTGAGCGGTTTGCTCGACGTCAGCATCGGAACTACCGTAGATCTTCTCCGCCGACGCGACAAACCTCGCCACGCGCGAGAAAAGCTCGCCCGGCGTCTCTGTAACAGCGCAGGAGTCATCTTTGCGCAGATAGCGGGTTTGTAACGTCCGGATGGCGTTTTCAGATAGGTTCGGTTCCGCTGGGCCCATCGTCGACTCCGAAGATCCAACTGCTGTCCCTACATAATTTTAGGATTGCGCTGACGCACTTGACCAACAACATAAGCGCTAATTGCACCCCGAAAGATCTCGCCCGCCGGGCGAAGCTTCAAGTCGCCGGCGAATACCGCAAACTGCGACGCATC
>DAOVQV010000255.1 GCA_030628445.1 Phycisphaerae bacterium
AAAGGAAGGCTGCCAGGTCGTTCCGAGGGTTTTTCACCTCCCCACAACCGATGGTCCCTTGGTGAGCGTGGCGGAGGTCATGGTGTCTGACGCCAGGACGCAGGGCGTGCATTTTCTTGTTGTGGGCGATGCCGGCACCGAGTCGGGTGGCCCGACGGAGGCAGCCGGGCGGACGTTCCAATCGTGCAAGGCGACCGCATCCGTCGGGCTCCTCCGCGTGGACACCGGCGAGCTTCTCTGTAATATTAGCATCAAGCCGACGACTGGGATCAAGCCCACCGCCGCGGCGGCCGCCAAGCAGGCGATGTGGATTGCGGCAAAGACGATCGGGATTAAGGTCCGATCCGAAGTGCTGGCGCGATGGGCGGACGTGCTTGCAGCACCGACCACGCAGCCCGCACCGGCGACGCGACCGGCGGGAAGAATCCGAACCCGGCGGGGCGAATAGGTCGCGGCTTGTGATAAGGCGGGAGATTTGTGATGGACTATCAGGTTGGTAAGATCGGCCGTGTGATCGTCGCTCGGGGTTTCGAGGGCGAGGATATCTACGGCGAGGTCGAGGCGCTGGCGGCGAAGGAGGGTATCGTCGGCGCGGCCGTGATTCTTATCGGCGGGGCGGGCTCAGCGAAGGTCGTGGTCGGACCGAAGAACACCACCGGACCGATCGAGCCCGTTTTTGTCGAATTCGACGACGCACGCGAGGTCGCAGGCGTCGGGACGATCTTCCCGGACGAGACCGGCCCGAAGCTGCACCTTCACGCCGCCTTCGGGCGGGGCCGCGAGGCGCTGGTCGGGTGTCCGCGCGGCGGCGCGAAGGTCTTCTGCGTCCTTGAGGTGATTATCATCGAGATCGAAGGTATCGACGCCGTCCGTGCACTCGATCCCGAACTTGGCCTGAAACTGCTTACGCTGGGCTCGAAGCAATCGTAGCTTATGCACCAGTGCTGAAAGGTGCTGGAAGGTGCAGGAAGGTGCGGGAATGTTCCTTGTGCGGCGGATCAGAAAACTGTTTTCGCTACCGTTTCTTTGGGCGGGACAGTTGGCGTCCGCGTTCAAGCTCCCGCTGAGCGTACCTCTTCTTACGGCCGCCTGGTACGTCAGCGGCGACGGTAACGTGGCCCGATCCGCCTTGTTTGCGATGCACCGGTGCGGGCACAGCGACGCCGCGGTGGCGCAGGCCGATACGTGGCTCGTGAGGCGCCCCCGACCGGAAATTGCCGCATTCGCCGCTCTGATGGCCTATCAGGCCGGCGAATTCGATGCCGCCGAAAGCTACCTGGCCCACGGGCGACGATTAGGCGACGATCGTGACGGGCTATTGGATCTGCTTGCGTACACGATAAGCAAACACGGCGCGGACTCCGACGCGACGGGCGAGTTGGCGCGGCGGTTGGAGAACCGCAGCGATCTACCGCCGGACCTCAGCAGAATGGTCCTTACCGACTTGATGTGGGCCGCGATGACGGACGAGCAGTTCGACAACGCCAGGCGGCGCGCGAGGCACCTTTTGGAGGTGGACGACGAACCGCAGGCCGAGATCGCCTTGTGGGCGCTGGCGAAGCGAGATGCGGACGCCCCCGGCGCCCGGAAACACCTGGCGCGGGCGAGAATCAAACCGGCCGATAAGGTCTATTGGCAGTTCTTCGGTCTGGTTGCTATTGGATGGATGCAAGAGGCTCGGGACATGCTGGAGCAGTTGAAGGGCCTCGACGCATCGTACGCCGCCCAGGCCGAGGCGCTGGGCAGATGGAAAGAGTCGAGATGATTGACCTGGGCAGGGCGCTTTTCTTGCTTCCGGGGCTCGTGATCGCGATAACCGTTCACGAGTTCGCCCATGCCTTCTCGGCGAGTCTGCTGGGGGACGACCTCGCCCGCCGGCACGGGCGCATCAGTCTCAACCCGTTCCGCCACCTTTCGCCGCTGGGGACGCTGGCGATCTTTCTGCTTCCGTTCGGGTGGGGCAGACCCGTCCCGGTCAATCTCTACAATTTCAAGCGCCCGAAGCGAGACTACCTGCTTACGAGTCTCGCCGGGCCTTTCGCCAACATCCTCGTCGTGGGCGTCTGTATCGCCCTGATGCAGCTGACGCGTCACAGCTATCGATACGGCCAGACGGGCCGGATGCTGATGGATCTGGCCCACTTGCTTCTGATGTCGATCGCGCTGATCAACACGATCTTGGCGGTGGTCAACTTGATCCCCATCCCCCCGCTGGACGGTTCGAGGATCTGGTGCTACCTCATACCGCGATTGAAGCCCTCCTTCGGGGGTAAGACGATGTGGTTGTTCGTGGTGATTCTTGTCGTGCTGCTATGGACGAATTCGCTCGGTCCGCTCATCGACGTGGCCCTGGGTTCCGTGATGCGCATCGTTCCCGCCTCCGACGCCCAGCTCTACGGCGACAGGTACGACGCCGGTCGGGCCGCTTACCGGGAAAAACGCTACGGGCGGGCCGAACAGCTGTTCACCGGGGCCTTGGAGGTCAATCCGCAGGCGCATGAGTGTCTATACTGGCGCGCGTGCGCGAGGGGATGGCAGGGCAACTGGGTAAGCGCGCTGGAGGATATGACCGAAGCCATCGAGCTGGACGATTCCAATCCCGCCTACTACGAATATCGGGCGGATGTCTATGAGGGCCTCGGTAAGGACGAACAGGCCGCCAACGATCGTGCACTGGGCCAGATCATTCGGGCCGCCCGGCGGAACGCCCACCCCAACCCATCTTGAACCGTAGTGCTCTAATCGGCCTAGTCGTCTTCGGGTTCGGGTAGTTCGGCGATTTCCTTGAGGCGCTGCTGGATCGGGAGGTGCTGTGTGCACTTCTCTTCGCAGGCGCCGCACTGGGTGCAGTCCTTGGCGGCGGCGGGCGTTATCGACCAGTGCCACTTGAGGCGATTGTGTATGCGCTTGGGGTGGTCATCCTGCAGGAGCCTCATGTTGTAGGCGTCCATCAGCTTGGGGATGGGGACGGACTCGGGGCACGGTAAGCAATACCCGCACCCGGTGCACAGGCCGTCAAACGCGTCGATGATCTTGTCGCGCATCTGCTGGATGTGGGCGTCGTCGTACGGCGTGAAGTC